>DATEAY010000091.1 GCA_035288105.1 Candidatus Babeliales bacterium | reverse complement strand
CCTGAACTTGTTGAAGGATATCCCCGAGCGCTCGAAGATATCCTTCAACAAGTTCAGGACGAGCGCGATAAGATATCTTGAAAATAACTTAACAAATGTCGCTATTCCTAATTTCATAATAACCACTCAAGCGCAAAACAGATAAAACTTACTAACAAAAAATAATGATACTGGTCTTCATAACGAGAAAATTTCTGTTCTGCAAGTTCTTCTTTCTCAAAGGCATTCACTGCCGAAACAAATGCTGTAACATCATCGTCATTATCAGTTGCACGAATATAACTACCGCCAGCATCTTGAGAAAGCGTACGCAAAATACCTTCATTCAACCGTGATATAACCACGCCACCTTTTGCATCTTTTTGATGTCCGATTATATTACCATGATGATCAAATAATGGAACCGGAGCTCCTTCTGGTGTACCAACCCCAATCGTAAAAATAGAAAGATGGGAATCGGTAGCTTCTTGTTTAATATCATTAAGGTTATGAGAAAAATCTTCACCATCAGTAAACAATACAAGTAATTTACTTTTTCGCTCTGGAATGGATACAAAAGAAGTGAGCGCTTGCCGTATGGCTTGATCAAGCGCGGTGGTTCCAGAAGAAATTAATTCTGCATCAACTGCGTCAAGATATAAATGAAACGCTGCATAATCGGACGTGAGCGGACATTGCACAAACGCAGAACCAGAAAATAGAATGAGTCCTACACGTTCACAAGAAAGTTTTTTAATAAGACGCTTAATTTTTTCTTTTGCACAGATCAATCGATTTGGTGAAGAATCTGTTGCTAACATACTGCGCGAAATATCAAGCGCAATATATAAATCGCGCCCTTCTTGCATCACCGTTTCTTCTGATTTATTCCATTGCGGTCGTAACAATGCTATGCATAAAAATAAAAACCCAACACTGAACAAAATACATTTTAAAAATTGTTTTTTTGGCGATACATTACGTAAAAATTCAACATGACTACCAACTAAAAGATTTTGCGCTTTTCGCTGTTTTCCATAACGAATGCACAATAATAGCACTGCGATTATTAATAAAAGAAAACACCATGCATTGTTAAGAGCGCCCCAGGTAATACTACTTATATTGATTGTCATAACCTAAACCATACATATGTTGAAAGTAATAATTCAAAAAAGAGAAGTCCCATAATAACAGCAACAAACGGAATCAACACATCATAATACAAGCTAAACATAGGAACTTCATGTTCTGTTTTTTCTAACGCATCAATTTTATCATAAATACGCCGCATGTCTCCTGCATTGCGCGCCAAGAAATAATGCCCACCCGTTTGACTCGCGACTTTCATCAACAAATCTTTATTGACCTTCGGTTTTGCAACAACCCCGTAGAGTGGATGCATAAAGACCTGTTCCTGTTCACTACCAATACCAACAGTGTATATTTTTATTCCTAATTTTTTTGCTACATCAATACCAACAGATGGATCCATATCACCTTCACTTGGTTCACCATCAGTCAAAACAATCATGACTTTACTTGTAGCCTGAGAGTGCTTTAGTCGGTTAGCAGCTGTTACAATTCCGGTGATCAACATGGTGCCTTCGGAATCTATAACGCCAAGCTTTAATTCATCCACCACATCTTTGAGCATTTGTTTATCAAACGTAATTGGACACCGCGACACCGTATCTTTACCAAACAAAACAAGACCAAGCGCATCACTCGTTCGTTTTTCAATAAAACGAATTGCTTCCGCCTTGGCTACATCAAATCGAGAACGTTCATCGTCATCATAGTCTCTAAATTGCATACTTCCAGAAACATCAAGAACCAAAACAATATCAATTCCCGAAAGCGGTATTTTAGAACGCGAATCAACTATCTGAAGTTTTGCCACAACAACTGCTAACAAAAGCAAAACAAGCACCCGTAAAAAATAAAAAACTTTTTTATGAATATGTGTAGTAACATTCTTTTTTTTAAGTGAATGTCCTAACGAATAACGATACACAACGGTTTTGTATAAAAACTTGCGCGCAATGATAATCAAAAAAATAACACCTAAAAGGATTGCACTATACCATGGATGTGCACACCGCACAAAAAAATTACTAATCACGCGCCCTGCTCCATTTGCTCAACAAACCAATTATGTACACGTTGTTTAAATGATTCATCCGTATCACTCTGCTCGTAGAGCAACGGTTTACCAACAATTACCGTGACTGGATACAGACGCAACCAAAAAGTTTCAGGCGGATATGCCTTATTAACGCCAATGACACAAACGGGAACAACAGGACGACCTGTCTTTTTTGCAATGATTGCAAATCCATTAAAAAAATCATGAACTTTCCCATCTATCCGTCGTGTACCTTCTGGAAAAATAATAAGGTTGCGATGATGATTGTTCACGATTGTTAATATTTTACGAAGCGATAACATAGCATTGCGTGGTGAAGATACATCAACAAGAACCGATATCAAAGGTACTAACCACCGTATAAAAACGGAATCCATTAATTCCGCTTTTGCCAGCCACACATGCGGCACACCTTTTGATAGTACGCCAACAAGAGGAATATCTAATGTTGATTGATGATTAGCCGCAAAAATGACTGCCTGATCTTTTGGAATGTTTTCTAAGCCTTTATACGTGATAGGTAAAAAAGTAATTTTCAAAATGGCAACGTAAAACCAATGTACGGGATAAAAAATAACGGGATATTTATAGCGATATTTCTCAGGAAAACAAATAAAGATAGCAATTGGAATGAAAAAAATAATGGTAACTACAATAAGCAAGAACCGTGAAAAAAGATTTCTGACAACCATTCCAATTTCCATGATAGTCCTTATTGCGTTGGTTTAAAATAAAGATCAAATTGATCATGAAGCTTTTTGATATAAATATTTGCATAGGTACATATACCGATTGGCAGCAATAACACGCCTATTATATTATAGATCACCGTTGGTATAATAATGATATTCCCATAATAGTGATAATAAAGCAGATTCAAAAACCACATTGGAAATCTCAAAATAATACCTATAGCCAGAATGAGTGGAAAATTAAAAATAATCATTTTTAATGCATACCACATTGAAAGAAGGAAGTTTTTTGGACCACCTTCTGAATCAAGAAAAAAGAGAACTAAAAAAATATACCATACCACAAGTGCTGATACATTAAAAATAGCTATAATAAACAACCAATACAGAATAATTTTTCTATACTGCGTACGTAAATAACTCCAATTTTTTTGCATCACAGAAGGTCGAGTAATAAAACAAACAGCCAAAAATAGTAGCCCATACAACACATATGACAACTCTCTCATATGAAAATAAAACCAGTACAGATTATAATCCCGAAGAGCCTCGAGTGGTCCATAGTAATTAGGAAAAGTGAATGGCCCAACTAAAGACAATAACACAGAAAACAATATCAAAGCCGGCACTACCCACCAGAAAAAACGAAACATCAATTTATATGCTTCTACTATTGATTTGAGTGTTACCATTGTAAATAATTGCAAATTCTTTGGTTTTAGTAATCTCAGCGAATCTATCCACGATTGAACGAGTGTCATCATATCTCCTTTATGTGTATCTGCTCTTATGTTCTTACCTTATAAAAGATTTGCTATTTCGACAAGTGGCAAAGAACTCTAAAAAATCCCCTCCACCTTCGTATTATGTTCCAATGCATATAAGCAATGCTCAACTTCTTCAGGCATGATATCCCCTTCTTCTTCCAATTCCTCCAATACCTGAACAACTCCGGTAATACAATCAGCATCATCGTCTGCGCACGTAAAAAAATCAGAAAACCACACAAAATGAATCCAGTCAAAAAGATCTTCCTGCGTAATACGCTCTTGCTTGAACCGTTTTAGTAGATTGATAAGATGTTGTCGCTCAATGATAACCGGATCAGCAAGCAAATCATTTTCGTCTTCATATGTGAGCGTAGGCACATCATCTTTGTTTAATTTTAAATCTCTTACTTTTTCCAATAAATCACGATATTTGACGGACATGATCTTCCCTTATGAATGAAACTATCTTTATACCTATTTTACACCATCATTCTTTTTTCTCAAAACCCTATCACTATTTTTCCAATTTGATTAAAACTATTGATTTTATATAAAAATAAATTCTATTATTGCAATAATAATAGTAATATGGGAATAAAAAATGGACAACCTTAAAAATACAATCGATAGATTATATAAAGCTTTACAAAAATATCGTATACGCGACAATCAGTAAAAAAAACAATCAATTATTTTTTTTAACAATCAGGCACATACAAACTGATTTATTAAATTATTTGACTTTTTGAAAATACATATTTTATTATAGAGTAGAGATAGGAAAAAAAAAGATGAAAAGAAAGTCATAATATGATACAACATAACGATCATTGGCTAAATTAAAAAGATAGATATGAAAAAGTTAATCATTGTTGAATCACCATCGAAAATTAAAACCATTTCCAAGTTATTGGACAAAGACTATGTCGTTATGTCCACTATGGGGCACATCAAGGACCTACCTTCAAAAAAGATTGGTGTTTCCATTGATAAAGACGGTGTTTCAATACAATATGTAGTTCTTGACGGTAAAGACCAAACAATTGCAAGTATCTGCAAACAAGCGTCTACGTGCGATATCATTTATCTAGCCCCCGATCCTGATCGTGAGGGGGAAATCATTGGCTGGCACATTGCACAAGAAATTGCAAAAGTAGCTAAAAAGAATGCGAAAATCTACCGAATCAGTTTTAACGAAATTACCGAACCAGCAATTATAAATGCTATCAGTCATCCTGGCGAAATTAACATGAAGCTTGTTGAAGCACAGCAAGCACGCCGTGTATTGGATAGGTGGGTAGGTTACGAAGTTTCTCCTATTTTATGGAGAAAAATAGCAAAAGGTCTTTCAGCAGGACGTGTGCAATCAGTAGCGTTGCGCATGATTTGTGACCGCGAAAAATCCATTCGCAGCTTTGTTCCAGAAGAATATTGGAGCATTACCGGCAGCTTTGCACATAACAAGGCACTCATCGCAGCTCCATTAACCAATATTGGCAAAGAAAAAGCTGAAATAAAAGACGAAAAAACAGCTACCAAAGTTATTGATGGTATCAAAAAAGAAAAATATGCCATTGATTCTGTTACCGATAAAGTTCGTACCAGAAACCCACTTCCTCCCTTTATGACGAGTACTTTGCAACAAGCTGCATACAACTTACTTGGGTTTTCCGTTAAAAAAACGATGCAAATTGCACAACACTTGTATGAAGGTTTGCCGCTTAAAGACCCAACCTCTCCGGTAGCCCTTATTACGTACATGCGTACTGATTCATTACGTATTGCTGATACTGCATTACAACAAGTACGCTCTTTTATCACTAAAAATTATAAATCTGATTATCTGCCTGCCAAAGCAAACGTATTCGAAAAAAAGACAAAAACAAAAACACAAGATGCCCATGAAGCAATCAGACCAATTGACATTACAATGGCCCCAGAAAAAATTAGACAATATCTCCCACCAGATGAAGCAAAATTATATGACCTAATTTGGAAACGCTTTGTTGCGTGTCAAATGAAAGCGGCTGAATACGCACAACGCCAAGTTGTTATCAAAGGCGGTATTTATACTTTTAAAGTTACTGGCTCAACACTTATTTTTGATGGTTTCTTACACGTCTATCAAGAAGAGGAAGAAGGCGAAAAAGACGATAAAGTTGTACTACCAGCAGATATTAAAGCAAAAAAACCACTCGATCTTAAAAAAATGGATCCTAAACAACACTTTACTCAGCCTCAACCACGCTTTACTGAAGCTTCGCTCGTTAAAGAGCTGGAAAAAGAAGGCATTGGACGACCAAGTACATATGCAACAATTCTTAACACCATCCGCGCACGCGCATATACAACACTAGAAAAAAAGAAATTTGTGCCAACAGAACTTGGCATGGTTGTTACCGACATGCTCGTGAAAAATTTACCAGACATCATGGATCCTAAGTTTACCGCACTTATGGAAGAAGAATTAGATAAAGTTGCACATGGAGAGCTTGAACGCGATGTGCTACTCAAAAACTTCCATAAAACATTTGAAAAAGATCTCGCTGCATTTAGCGGCAAAGATGCAAATAAAAAAGCTGTTGAAACTGATATCACCTGTCCACAATGCAAAGACCATAAACTTGCGATACGATTCGGCAAATCTGGTGAATTTTTGGGCTGTACTGGTTATCCCGAATGTCACTTTACTTCCAACTTTGTGCGTGATGAAAAAGGTGTTATTGAATTAAAAGAGGTAGAAGCGCCAAAATTATTGGATAAAGATTGTCCTGTGTGTGGCAAAAAATTGCGACAAATGCACGGTAAATATGGTGACTTTATCGCATGTTCTGGCTACCCAGAATGTAAATACATAGAACGTAAAAAATTACCATTCCCATGCCCACAATGCGGTAATGATATTATCGAACGCGCATGGCGTGGTGGTAAATTCTGGGGATGCGCGGGATACCCTCAATGCAAACTTGCAATCTTTGATGCAGTTGAAGAAACTCCATGCCCACAATGTAAGTGGCCGTTCTTGACCAAGAAAACAAACAAAGAAGGCGAATCTACACTGATTTGTGTTAATAAAGAATGTAATTATAAATCGCAATAATAGATCAAAATAAGTAGGCGGTAGTAATGTTAAATCACTACCCGCATTTTCAATTGAAGAAACTCCCTGCCATAGTTTAGGTAACCGTTCTTAGCTAGAAAAAACTGAACCATTTTAACAATGTATTGACCTATGTTACAACATGGTTATATACTAAACATAGAATTAAGCCTAAAAAATAGGAATCTCATGATTAAAAAACTATCAAAACATGGCAACAGCCTGGCCGTTCTCATTGATAAACCAATTCTTGATCTTCTCAATATAAACGAACAAACACGCATCAACATAAGAACTGATGGTACTAATATCATCATAGAACCCATTCACGCAGAATCAGCATCATCACTTATTAGCGAAGATCCGAAGTTGCAAGAATTATACGAAGAACTCGTTGATAAATATAATACCGTTCTCAAAAAGTTATCAAAAAATTAATTAGTTATGAAAATTAAATTTCTTACACTTGAAGACGTAAAATTGATTCAAATTAATCAAATCAATCGCTATGGCGGACTTCATGGATTACGAGATGAGAACTTACTAGATTCGGCAATTAACTATCCCCGTGCCACCTTCGATCAAAAATATCTACACCCTGATATTTATCACATGGCCTCAAGCTATATGTATGCAATTATAAAAAATCATCCATTCCTTGATGGCAATAAACGAACTGGTCTTATAGTTGCTATTCTTTTTTTGGCATACAACGATATTTTTATTGACGCTCAAGATGATGAACTATTTGATTTGACTGTTTCAATGGCTCAATCAAAAATTACTGAATCAGAAGCTGCTATTTTTTTTAAACAAAAATCGGTTAAACATTAATGAACCATAAAAAACAAATAAAAAAGGGCTGATACACTCAGCCCTTTTTTTGAAATCATTCTTAACCAATTTACTTCAATCGTACGCCGTTACCAACGGAATCAGGAAATTGAACCAATTGAGGTTTACCATTTTCATCTTCTGGCATCATCATCATGCCATTTGATTCAGTACCAGCCATTTTGCGCGGTTTTAAGTTGGCTGCAAATAATCCACGTTTTCCCACAAGATCCGCTGGGGTGTACCACTTTTTAATTCCTGAAAAAATTGTACGCTTACCCTTTGCTCCCAAGTCAACCGTTAATTGCAAAAGTTTATCGTATCCCGCAACCTCAACGCACGCATCTATGGTACCTGTTAGTAATTCCACTTTTGCCAGGTCATCTATAGTGATGTAATCATTTTGCAGTTGCTCAGCAACTACTTTTTCAGTTTCTTCTGACTTCATTGATTTTTCCTCTGTTATTTCACGTACAGGTTTTTCAAACAATGTTGGAATTTTTTTCAATGTAAATGTTTTGTTCCAGCTATTTAATTCTAAATTTTCAAGCGTGTGATCTTCGTGTTTAAACGACACACCAAGACTTGCAAGCAACTCTTCCATTTTCTTTGGCATAACTGGCCACAATAATAATGCAACAGTACGCAAGCTATGGCACGTGCTTGAAATAATCTCTAAAAACAATTGTGTATCATTCTTGGCAACTTTCCATGGCTCCTGACCGTGAAAATATGCGTTTGTTGCATGTATAAATTTCCACAAACGCGCAAGCGCATGATGAAACATATAATCATCCATGTGTACACAAAAATCTTTTACAGTTTGCATGCTTTCATCATGCAAACTGAGTGATGCTTGGGATAATTTTGATGGAACATTAACTTCTGTAACTCCATGCTTTTCAGCTAACGCAACCATACGGTTTAGTAAGTTACCCAAATCATTAGCCAAATCTGATTCAATACGATTTTCTACATCTGCAATACTAAAATCACCATCTTGATTTACCGCAATTTGTCGCAACAAATAATATCTGATTGGTTCTGCACCATATTTTTTTTCTAATTCGATCGGATCAATTACATTACCAAGAGATTTGGACATTTTCTGTTTATCAACTTTAATCCATCCATGCACCAGTAATTTTTTGGGAAGAGGTAAATCAGCTACCATCAGCATTGCTGGCCAATACACTGCGTGGAATCGTATGATATCTTTACCCAGAATCTGTACATCAGCTGGCCACCATTTCTTAAACTCGTCTTGTTTATCTGGTTGACCATACCCAATACCAGTTATGTAATTTGATAAGGCTTCCACCCATACATATACCGTATGGAGTGGATCATGAGGAAATGGCACACCCCATTTGACTGTTGTTCGAGAAATACTTAAATCTTTTAAACCAGATTCAACAAAACTGGTAACTTCGTGTAACCGTTCTTTTGGTGCAATAAAATCTGGATTTTCTTTATAAAACGCAAGGAGTCTATCACCAAACGCGGAGAGTTTAAAAAAGTATGTTTCTTCTGAAACAATGTGCGTATCTCTGCCACAGGATGGGCATTGCGGCCCCTTTGTGTACTGCTCGTGATCATTAATTTCAACGACAAATGTTTCACAGGGCGTACAATACCACCCTTTGTACACTGATTTATAAATATAACCTTTATCCATCAGCACCGTCACAAACTCTTGCGCACCTTTTACGTGATAATCATCGGTAGTACGAATAAATTTGTCATACCGAATATCATATAATTCCCATGCTTTTTTGAAATCGGAAATAAAACTATCAACAAAATCTTTAGGTGATTTTTGTGCTTGTTCAGCCGCCTGGGCTATTTTTTGGCCATGCTCATCGGTACCTGTCAAAAAGAATACATCTTTGCCCTGCAACTTATTCCATCGAGCGATGGTATCAGCAAGTAGTGTAGAATATAATGATCCCAAATGTGGTTTGGCGGTAACATAATAAATAGGAGTTGTTACATAAAAACTTTTTTTCTGTTCCATAATCTCTCGGCAAATAATTGTGTGGATAAATAACGCAAGTCACTCTATTTCCCCTTGCCCCCTTCCACTGCGCTCATTCTGAACTGGTTGAAGAATAAAGCGCGCTTAATCCTTCAACCAGTTCAGGATGAGCGCGAATACGTTATAGACCAGGTTAGATTAAAGGCTTACATCTACTATGAAAAAGATTACGCGTAGCAACAGTTATTGTCAAAAAAACAAAGAGAAACGGGGTTTTTCGGCTCCGTTTCTCTCTTTTAAATTCAAAATTATTATTTTATAATAACAATTTTTATTCTATACATGGATTACAGCTACACAGATACACTTGGTACAGAAGTACATATAAGCTCTTTAGCCATGTCATCATGTCAACTTCAGTGTTATCAATAAAATCAGTAATAGTAAGACCTTCAGAGCATGATGGTATGTCAATTACTATTGCATCAGGATCACCAATCAAATCTTTAACATCTTCTATTTTGTGCTTTATTTTCTTACAACATTTTCTTGCGTCTTTACCTTGACACTCTAAGCGTTGATTAACCGCATTACAACATTGCTGCAGTGCACATAGTTGTTGATTGAGTTTACATTTACTAATACATTCAGTGACTATTCCACAAGGACCACATGGATCAACAAGTTCTTCACGCGGTGCACGAGAAACACCCGCAGGAAGTTCATCCAATGCTGCTTCTTTAGTCACTATTGCCGCAGCCGCCATTGCCATTCTCATCAATCCCCGTTGGCAGGTATTGCAACGCGAACGATTTTCGCCTTGGCAACCAAGGCTACCTGGTTGAGCACAGAATTCACAACATGCTTCAACTATATCTTTTGATGGATCCTGCTGAATACTTGCTGCCATTTCATCTCGTGTGGTTCTACTGCATGGCTTACATTTTGCAGGATCTTGATCTATATCTGCTGCCATTTCGTCGCGCGTAGTTCTACTACACGGCTTACATTTTGCATCAGCATCTAATTCTGCTTCTCGTGAAAATGGCTTACCTACAGCTAAATCTGCCGTTTGGGCATCTTTAATTGATTGCGCATGAGCATCTCTAATCGATTTTGCTGCCTGACATGGAGAGCACTTACCAGCCTCTGCTACAGCTACTGCAGAAACGGTCATTGCAGCTACAACAACCATTGAAAAAATTGTTTTTTTATACTGTGTTACTATTGTTTTCATCTTCATTCCCTTTTTCAAAAAATAAATTTTTTAGAAGTATATTGTCAAACCAAGATGGCCTTCACTTTCCTTCATAGCATGTCTACCAGAAACGATTTGTGTTCCGCCACCAAAGACTTCAAAATAGTGACAACGGTAGAATATTTGACCACGCAACTTATTAGTGAATGAATTGGTATTGTGTTCGTAAATATCAACACTCATTGGTTGATCTGGACGACCTAACAAATCTGTTGCTGTTTCATTATTACACGGAATGCATGAACCAAATGATACACGATCGTTGCCTTTAGCAAACAACTCATAACCAAGAACAAATCCAAGATCAGGATTATGCGGATGGAAGAAGCTAAAATCAGTGCGTAGAACAAAATAGTTCCATGAAACATTCACATCAATTTCTGGTCCGATGTTCGCAACTGTTGCACCGGTAAATGGAGCAGCACGTTTTTCAGTACGTTTACATACATGGAAGAATGATGGACGAATTTCAAATGCAAACCATGAACGTGGCTTCCAACCACCATCTACAGCAAGTTTAATTTCGACGTGACCGTTGTTACCAAGTGTTTGGTAATAGATGCGTTTAGCATTTTCTTGTTTTTTAGCTGTTGGGAACTGAACACCAAACAGACCATCTACAAACCAGTCATCATAGTGACCAATACCACCGTATACTTCGGCAAATAAGTCACCAACACCAACAACACGTTCGTATGCAAGCAAATTAATGCCATTATCTAAAAAGAACGTAGAAGCTGGTTCAGAAATTAAAAGATCACCATCAATGATTGCTCGCACATTAGTTAAAATATCTTCCGCATTAGTAGTCAGCGTCCCATCTGCCTCAGCACGTGGAACTAAAAAGAGAGTACCTTGTGCATTTCTGTCTTGTCGCAAGTTACCAGCGTAATCAACACCCATTGAAAGGAAATATGTTTCTCCATCAATACCTTGACCATCAGGTCCCAATACAAGACCTACTTGAGCATCTGTTCTTCTAAATGGAGGTATTGGTGCAGTACCGTCGTCACTTTTTATCATATAGCCAGCAAGCCCAGCCATTGCTGAACTGGTACCAGCGATCTGCTGACCAGTAACCAAAACAGATCCAGGAGGAGTATTACTATATCTTACCACAGGAACTGGCGTTACTATTTCACTCGGAGTAGTTACAGAATTAAAAACCAATGTACTGAGAAAATCGAAACGCATAGCATATTCAATTTGATCTGGATCAATTCCCTCATCATATTTGACAATTCGTGTTATGAAAACATCATCCAATGTTTCTTCAATTTCAATACTGGTGTCTTGTTCAATTTCAATAATCTTATATGGAATATATGTTCTTGCACCAATGTGGAACCTATCATCTTGACCAACATAACGCGCAAAATCTACACCTATATGTGCGCCAACTTCATTGTAATCAAAAACAGGTCTAATACGCGCAAAAGCTAAAAATGGATTAACACTATTTACCAATTCTTGAGCAGGAGAAAGAGGTCCAGCAAATGTTCCGCCAGCAAATACTTCTTCACCACGAAACACTGCTTTACCAAAAAACAGTTGCGCTAATGGTACTGTATCACGAGTTATTTTGTCAGCATGGCACGGATCACATGTACCAAACGCTTTGCTTGCAACACGCGTATACCCAGCTCCCCAAAAATGTATATTCCAATCTGTATTCGTTTTTTCACTTGGCATTTGATCGTACCACCATGCTTGATCAGATGGTGCAAGTAACCAATGCATATACCCACGATCTTCTAGACTCAGCGGTGATCTAAATTGAAAAGTCGCATGAAGTGCCCCACCACATAATGCGCCTAAAAGCACAATACTTTTTAAGGTTTTCTTCATTAATTTCCTTTTGTTTATTACGTCCATACCAACTACCTTTTTTTAATTGTTGCACGTTTATGATAACGGGATGGGTGCTTTCACACCCATCCCATTTTTATTAGTCTTCTATATTTGTTGCTGTTAATATTTCACCCAAATCTGGGTCGATATTTACAAACACTGCTGCAGTATCAATTGCATTTCTGCGTTTAGATTCTTCTTGACCTTCTCCAAAAAGATCATAGAGAGCACCACGAATAATAATACCACTAATTACTGCATCAATACGCGCACCATCAAATTCTGGTCTAAAGCTATCTCCCTGACTTGCAGCATTCGCTCTACCAAAAGTATTAACACGATCAAATTCTACTAATGCATCATGCGTTTTCATATAATCAAAAAACTCTGCACCAGTTAAGCCTTCTACATCAACATTCGGTTGCTGTAATAACGTTGATGCCATAATACTTGCACTCAAGCGATTGGTAATATCACCATCTTGATCAAGAACAATTGGATGAACACCACCGCTTCCTGGTCGAATTAATACTATATTACCACCACCAGCAACGTTAAAGTCTGACCCTCTTTGCAACGTAGGACTAATGTTTTCATCAGGTATTTGGAAGTCTAGATCAAACTCCACATCACCTTCTCCACTGATTGCTACTAATGAAGCATTGGTATCATCACCAGAGAATATACGATCGTGTTGGAAGATACCATTAAAGAAGTGGAATGTTATTTTTTCAACATTACTTAATGTATTAACGATGTTTGCGTTCGGTGTAAAGTCTACAGAACATGCTCGTGAACGTAACACTTCATCGCAACATCCATCAAAGCGTTCAACACCAACTCCAAGACCAAGGAATCCGCGACTACCAATTAAGAAGTTAGCGTTTTCACCATCAAGCGTTAATGTAAAGTTGACAGAATGATCTGCTCCAAGATCTTCAATGTTACCAATTTGAAGAACACCGCCTTCATTGTAGTTGAAATGTCCAATCGCAAACACACCATTATCAGCAATATTCAATGTAATATTAGTTGTTGGAATTGTGCATGTAGCAGTATCAATTGTTTCAATACCAACAAATGCATTGAATGGTATTAAGCCTTGTGCATTATCAACTAATTCAATAGTTCCACCACCAATAATTCTTACACGGAATTGATCAGTGTTATGCAGACCTTGTCCAAAGTTAGTCAACGAAGAAAGTGGATTGTGAATATTTGCTGCAATAACTGTCGTTATTGGAAGTGTTGAATCATGTACTCCATGAGGAATAGCAAAGAAGAAATCTTCTGCACTTATTGATGATTCAAACAGAAGCTGTGAATTTTCAGCAAAGCGCAATGTTCCTGCGCCAGTGATAATCTTAGCACCTGGTTCAACAACCAACTTCAACTCTCCCATAAATGCAACAATATCTGTTACATCAGTGAATGATGTCAAATTAAGTGTACCAGTTGATTTAAGACGAATTTCACGCGGCACTGCACTATATAGTTGTAATGAATCACATGATTCAAAGTTAGGACCTTTTACAAATGCACACACATTAGTAATAACTAAGTCATCGTTTACAACAACTTGACCTGAGCCATCAGCGATAATAGTTACGCCATTTGCTCCCAACGTTGTTGTACTGTCAAGACCAATACGACCATTATTTCTGAGAACAACTACTGCCACAGGAGCTTCTGCAGGACACTCTGAAATAGGTGAGAATGTTAAACTACGAACATAACCACCATCAATCAAGAACTGCGCAGGATCGCCAAGACGCGTTCCACGAAGTTGCAAGTCATTAACTTCTCCTTGAATTGTTGGCAGTCCTGTTACATTTGCTTCTGTCACAGGTGGACATACACAAGAAGATGTACAACAACTAAACGGCGTAAAGTTTGGACAATCTTTCTTAGCAAGCAACCAGTTCAATATGTATACAGCTAAGGTTTGATCTGGACCAATGATTATTTGATCTTCAGGATCAGCCAAGTTCATATCCCATGTTGTAACACCTGCACCGTTGCTGAAGAAGACTTGATCGGCAGGAAGGTCCACAATACCATTATGACTCTTAATTACCATCACACCTATATTAACTAAAAATCCTGGTTCAATGCTAATTTTACCATTCAAATCAACAAATATAGCATTTTTACCAGTGAGAACGCTTCGTGCAACGGTTGCTTCTCCACCTCTTGTTTGGAATGAGAACACATTACCTGCAATACGTAACCACGGATTTGTATCTATATTAAATCCAGTTGTATCAGCATTTACACCGATCGAAATATTACTGCAACCACCCAAGAATATTGTATGGATTGAAGTAGTACCTGCATCGCTTGGAAGTATAGAATTATTAATACTATCATCATTTTCTTCGGTCAAAAGATCCAAGGTTTGATTACCATTTGGATCAAGTGGATTCAGTCTAGATGCTATAGCCTCATCTTGTTCCATAATATCAAGATGCGCATCTCCATCAATACGAGAACATCCGTCAGCTGCCGTTGATCCAATACGTGTACCGAGAATCATTTGACGACCGGTACCATTATCAACACATGCACCATTCGAATAGAAAATGAAACTAGAAAGATTTGCTCGCAATACACCAAGATGATCAACAAAGTTTGGTACTACTAAATCCAAACCAGTTAATGCTATATCAGTGTTTACATTAAGCTCAGCATTTATAAAACGTATACTTGGTCTTATATCTGAACACAACAATTTGAATGTTTCACCACCAATGTATGTTGGTTCTGATCTAAGATCATTACATGGACAAACGTTATGACATTCATCAGTATGACTTAATGCTGTATTACGCAAGTTCATTCTATTGTTAATCAAGAATGCACCACAATTGTACATCAGGAATTCATTATCTTCTGTATTGAATGTACGTAGTGGGAAGTTTATTTCACCTGATCCTACAAAAAGAGAACCACCTGTTGGGAATACTTCTAAAGAAAGCAATTCTATTTTACTTGTAACACAATCACAAGCCGCGGTAGCTCCGGTAACATCCAATTCACCTTCAACATCAAAAACAATATTACCAGCACCATGAGTATGATTTGATGGATCTACTGTGAATGGATCCATATCAGATTCATCACGAATTGTACCATCCTCACCAATACCTGACCTTAAGAAGAGAGCAGCTCTCTCTCCAAATAATATTTGTGCATCGACCGAACTTGGATTGAGATTACCATCAATTATCAACGCTGATGGGTTACGCATTTTAAGTAATTTACTTATTGAGCCTCCATTGCGAAGCGCAATACATGGAAGTTGATTAAGAGCAAGACTAACAAAATCAAGATACGAATCTGTATCAACAAGTAATGCACCATTCGCACCTATGACAACACCATACCGTTTACCAGAGAAATTTCCACGATAACCATCATGATCTTCGCGAGCACGAAGATTTAAGAATGGATCAATTAATAATTCGGATAATGTTTCATTCTTATCTAAGACAAGTAGTCCCGCTGAAATGAAGGAACCCAAACTATTATATGTTTTCCAAATTGCTTGATATCCTGCAGCAACACTCAGCTTAATATCAGCCAATGTTATACATCCACCATTTCTTTGACATGTATAATGACCAGCCGCTATAAATGCACCTTTATTTTCGATTTCTAAAAGCATACGACCAAGACCATCAATTGCCGGATCAAATTGGATGTATCCAGCGTCACTCGCACAACCAATCTTACGTGAAGATAAAAAGCTCATGCGTGATTTAGGACCTATGACAACATGTTTATTTCTGTTGGAAGCCCGTATTGGAGTATCCAACGAAACAAAACTTAAGGTTGGTCTGCATGCACTATTTTCATTACAACCATTTCCTGGTGAACAATATTCATCACAAGAATATTCATCATTAAATAAACCGCCAGATACATATTCATCACAGCAGCAATCTCTTGGTTTACAATATTCATCGCAACAATATTCATCAACTGGCGCATTAGCTCCACCATACATCAGTACGTAGTAAAGGGCACCACCAGAACAATCTTGAGAAGTAAGTTTAAACACTTTACCTTCACCAATCGCAACTTCAACTGTTCCTGGTCCACTTTGGACCATTAAGAGATCATCTGCGGTAATTTGAGAAGAACCTACAAACGTTATATCATGATCGACTTCAAAACGAATTTTTCTGCCTTCTGCAGCTATTAAATAAAGATCGGACTCACCAGCCCAATGACCACTCAGTGTTACATCTCTTGTTAATGTAACAGTCACGTCTTTGTGAATCGCTTCAATTTTTACTCCACCTAAAGGAAGTAAAACATCATCTTTTATGACGAGATTTTCATCGATTACGTTATTGGTAGATGTCCCCCTCCATATTACATCTGCCAACACAGTAGAAGACGCTAAAGATA
>DATEAY010000090.1 GCA_035288105.1 Candidatus Babeliales bacterium | reverse complement strand
AAAGCCTTTAGTGCAACACAATAACGATGACATGAGGGTAATGCGAGCAAAGAAAAAATAAAAAAGTATCTTATTTTGCCCCTTCGTTAGTTACATATTAAACTCTGTATAGAGCGTCTGCATCATGCTTAATGAGTGCTTGAGGGGGGCTGTTTGGTTCATGAGACCATCACGGAGTGGATGCCAAATTTACTTAACGTGAGTTTGCAACCTGCCCTTCGTAGCTCGTAGAGCGAAGTAGGGTCGAGTCATTGATTGAATGACTATAAAACAAAAAAAAGAGCAGTTATTTAAAACTGCTCTTTTTTTTGTTTTATAGTTTTTCTTTATCACTGTCGAAGTATGATGGGCGGTGTTTTGGCGTAATCATTATTGTTTGGATAGTGGTACAAATGATTCGACGAAGCTTTCTAAATCCTGATTTTCTGCAAACTCGATTGCTTTTATTTTAAATTGGCCTGAAGGGATTGAAAATTGTTTTTCTATTAATAAAACAGCTTCATCTAATTGTGCAAGGGCTTTATTAATATCGTTAATTTTATTGTTACAAATTTCAATGTTTAGGCGATAATTGGGATGGTTTTTTTTTATAAGATCATGTACAATTTCTTCGATGAATTCAGTCTTTTCTTTGTGTAATGCAGCATCCATCAAATACCACATAACTTGTTTGTTGGCAAAAGAATCCGATAGGGTAATTTCTCTAATAGCTTCTTCTTGCATCTCGTCTAAATCCTCTAACCAGAAATTATATTCTTCATGCATGTTTTCTACTGACATAGGAGCAACTTGCAATATGAGGTTCATGCTAATAAATGCCATAAGCAATAATATTTTCTTATTCATACATACCTTTTTATAATTAAAAACAAATTTTTTAGTTTTGATTATAATATCATCGTCGGAAATAAATACATTAAAAAAAGAATAATTTGGTTTTTGATGAATTTCTAGTTTTTTAAAAAAGAGAGTAAATATGAATCGATTAAAACCTTTCAACCTTCTTACGGTATCTTTTTTTATTTTTTTAGGCATACCAATCTATTCGGAATGGTCTGGTGTGACTCATGTAAGATTTTCTACATTTACTAACCAAGGCGATAGTAGGGATCGTGCTGGTGATAGAATCCATGGTGATTTTTCTCATGAAGTTTCTTGGGCCCACTCTAAAGATCGTAGGGGGTTGAGCGGAATAAATTCTCTAAAGTCATATAGCGCTGAAGACTTTAAGAAGGATTTTGTTGAATGCGGTTACACTGAGTCAGAAATTCTTAATCAACGCTGTTTATACATGCTTGATGAATTTGTAAAATATGCGCAAACATATTCTGGTTATGAAGATACGATACGAAGCTTATATGTTGAATTAAAAAATCTTAGCTTAGTGCAAAAAGTTTGTCATATGGCAACAGGCAAGTACTGTAGAAAATTACAAAAGCGTATTGGAGATCTTTATAAATCATTAGATGCAATTAAAAAAGAACCATTAATTAATGGGTATTATAATCCGGCTGATATTGTAGAAAAGACTTTTAAATCAACATTTTCGGAAAATTTTGCAGAATATGGAACATTAGAATCTGTTTATAAATCCCATATGCCCAACCTGGCAAAAGCAATTAGCGCGCGATCAGTTATATATAGAAATAGTGCTGATAGCAGTTTTGATTTTCAGCTGAAAGATAAATCATACAATCTTAATAGCAATATTAAGCAACTATTATCTCGCTCTGGTCATGATTTCAATACCTTTGCTCGATGTTATGGTAATCAATTGCAGCAGGTTATTCATCAGGAATCGTTAGATATTCTTAATCATGTATATAATTTAACTCCGAGTTCCATACTATATGATCATCAAGAAGCGCTTATTGATTTAACTGTATCAATCGTTGAGTATAATCATGCAAATATGCCGGATAAATCGATGTGTATTGCTGATTTTTGCTGGACATTGCTTGATTATGGGCAAGCTGTAATGGAAGGTGTAGCGCTAGGATTATATTCTGCTGTGCAAGATATTCTGACCAATCCTATTGAAGCAACAGTATCTATCGTTGCAGGCAAACAAATTCTAGCATTCCAATTGTGTAAAGTTCTTTATAATGTTGCTGATATTGGAGCAACAGCAATACATGATTTTAAAGGGGCTCAAGAAAAATGGGATAAATATACTGAGCCATTAAATCATATTATCGATGCTATAAACAAAAAAGAGATAACGGTACGAGATGCGATTAAGGGTGGTACCGCTTTTGTGGTGGGTTATAAGGCACAAGGGAAACTGCTTGGTGGATTGGGTAAATTATGCAATACCATTAAGCGCAAAAGTATTAATTTTGTTAAAAATAATCCGTTGTTTAGTCCACAGGAGTATTTAACTACCCCAGAAGGCTTGTTGTTTAAAGTGACTGGTCAGTCGAATAAAGCACCGGTTAATTCAGTAGGAAATTTAAAAAATACAGTTGAAAAATTAGCAGGAACGGTATGGAAAAATATCAAAGCTACGGATAAAATGTATCCAGGTACAAAAATTCCTAAATCTTTTGAGCTTGCTATAGGCAAGCAGAAGTTTTGGGTTGCCCCTAACGCAACCAAACATATGTTAGAATATCTACAAGATACAAATGGAACACATAAAAAAATTATTACTCATAACATGCCAATCAATTGTCAAGCGCTTCTTTCTAGTATGCAGGTTGCAGTAGAACGAGCTATATCAAGTGGCGTAAAATACGACACCATGATTAAAATTGGTTGTTGGGAGTTTAGATTTGGCATGCCTAGAGATGAAGGTTTACTACCCTCAATTTATCACGCGAATTTTAAGCCAAAAAATTGGTAAACTTTAAAAAATAAAGACAAAATAAATGTTAAAACTTAAAGACATTTCTTCCGAAATTAAAAAAATATATAATGAATCAGATTATTATCTTAAAATAAAAATATTGTTTGATCAGAGAGAATTATTAGGAAAAATTTGTTATTGGAGTACTTTAGGGCCAAAAGAATCTTTGGTGGAAATTGCTTTTGAATATCCAACCGGCATTGTTTTTGAAATTACTGTAGTGGCTGCTTCTATTCTTTATCAGCAAGAAATAATAATGCCCAATAATAGAGTTCTTGAAAAAATTGGTCTTCCATTCTTTGAAACAGATCGTTGGAAGCCAAAAGTTAATCCTTTGGGCTATCATGTAGAGTTTTATGAGCAAGAATACTATTTGCGAGATAACAAGGATTTTGAAGTTTATGCAGGTGAAAAAAACACCACTATTTTATTTTCATCAAATAAGGTTGTTTTGCATGTAATCAATGAACCCGTTGTTTTTGGTTTTGATGTTGATAATAATTTATGTTATATCCGTATGCAAAACATGGTTTTAAATGATGAAGGTTTTTTAAAAGCTATATAAGTTGATCAATGACGTCTTATAATAGTTATCTTAATGGTGGTTTGGATAGAAAAATAACGAGCAAATGAAATTATGCCACTATATTGGAATACGTGATTGCTTCAGATGCTATAGATATAGAAAAATTGTCTATAGTTCTTGAAAAAGAAATAAAAAAATATTTTGTTGATCCGTAGATTGTTTTAGATGCAAAGGAATTCATTATGGAAGATTTATTTATTTCTTTAAATGAAATTGAAAAAGATATACAACAGATAGAAGGATTGGGTAAGCACTTAAATGAACGATTAAATCTATTAGATCAAAATGTTCGGTATATATTTTCTCAAATAAAAATGTGCGATAGTATCGAAAAAGCAAATTGGTAGAAAAGTTCTAAAATGAAGTGCGACTCCAACCCATGTATAATAATGGGTACTAACAAACAGGAGTCGCCTCATGGAAGAAAAGTATACCCATTTTACAGGGAAAGATCGAGAGAGTCTGTATATTTGGAAACAGGAGGG
>DATEAY010000089.1 GCA_035288105.1 Candidatus Babeliales bacterium | reverse complement strand
GCAGATACTGAGGGAAAAATTGAACGTGAAAAACTTAATCAATTGTGCAAGTCATCGCAACCAGTTATGACAATTATTGAACTTGATAATGTAGGCCATGGCTCATTCACTGATTTGCCCTTGCTACTGCATCAAACAATATTAACTCAAGTGCTATCAAAATATATTACCGTTGATCTTGATGCATCATCGATACGTGCAATAAAGGCGCAAAGCATAGCCAAAAACGTTACGATTAATTTTTTTGATAAATATTTGAAAGAGTAAATTTCGACCGGCCTAAAGGCCGGCGCTTTTTAAAAGGAATAATCAAGATCAAATTTACGCAAGATCTCGACTTATTGCCTCAATCTTGCTCATATGACTCGCATTCATCCCCGGCTTTAAAAAGCCAGGGTTTTCTGCTCAGTTAAATAAACTTTTTTAAAGGGAGACGAAGAAGCTCGCTACATCATTGATCAGGTTTTTGCAGGTAAAAACAGATCGAGCCATCGTGGTTTTATTCATTTATATTCCGCTTGTTAGCCTTATTGCCTGATGGTATTAGGGGAGAGGTATTCCGCTTTCTGGTGAAATTTCTTGTAAATTAAAAAGATATAGAAAGACTGACAATCGATCTTAATAATAGTTAAGTGCTTGTAAAAAAAAGTCCCGCTGAGCGATTCTTGATGAATCACTCATTGCGGGACATTTAATATAACAAGGGTCTTTCTCTATGGGCCGGTGTTTTGTTTTAGCTTTTGTGCGTCTTTTTGTTTTTATGGTTTTTGGAGAACGCAAATCTATTTCAACAAGGAGCATAAAGAAGTTAGTAAGACGTGTTTTTTCTTCGAAAGCTAACACATTAATAGCCTTTGCTGGACGTAATCGAGCCATATAATACTTTCGTACTAAAGTTTAAAAATATTTTTTGTATATGGCGTAAAAGTACTCAGTGAGTATGATGAAAAGATTGGATTAGCAACTCAAGAAGGAACCGTACGCCACGATATCTATGATCTGCGTGAGATCATGATCAATGTTGGAAATTGCGTACATGGTTTTTCCTTTTAAATGTGATGCTATCATTATGATTATTGTGTGGAATAATATCATATGTTGGTAATAATGCAATAAAAAGTAAATATATATGAGTATATTATTTGCCAATGAGAGGTTATACTACGACTTAAAAAAATGCTTGCACGTTAAAGCGCATAATTAAGAAAGTACGTATATGAAGCGATTGGCTCGATTAAATTATTTATTGTTTTTTGCTATTTTTTATACGTTCAACACGGTAAGTATTATTGAAAATATGCCTGCTCCTCTATTGACTTTACCATCACCACCTCCTTATTGTGAGCTTTTTGGTAAACAACGTCATGATCAAGAGGGCTTTTGTGGTAATACATTAGTACAAACGCCATACGGATATAAGCCAATTAAAAATCTTGTTAAAGGTGATCTTGTTATCGATTTCAAGGGACAACCAAAAAAAATAGTCGCCATAGCACGAAAATATGTAGATAAGTATGTAAGTTTTGTAGTAGATAATACCGTTATTCAGAGCGGATGTGATCAACGCTACTACGTACATCCTTTATCTATCTGGTTCTCTGCAAAAAGGATGTGGACAGAGGCAAAGCTGTTAAATAATAAGGATGAGTTTTATAGAGTAATGCAGGTAAAATTGATACATAAAAAAGCATTGCTGTATTACCTTACGGTAAAGGATCATACCTTTTCTATTGCACCCAATGGATTATGTGCACATAATTCTGAAGCGCTTATCATGTCTGCTTCTAGTATATGTTTGGGGCATGTAATAGTAATTAATCCTATTACAGCAACGGTTGGCGCTGCTGTTGCTTTATCTATTATTGCGCATAAGGCTTATCAGGAATATGTGCAACAATATCAACCCTCCGATCAAAAAGTTGTATTACCTGCCGATCTAGTACTTGCTGAGCGTTCTTATTATACTCAAAGAATAATCGCTTTAGAGACACTAAAACAGGAATTTCTCTCTATCAAAAATGGCTTAGAAAACATTAAAGCTTTTTGTGACTCTCATTCAGAAAGTTTCACCTATCAATTTTTACAAAAAAATAATTCCGCTAATACTTATTGTTACAATCAATTCTTGAAAATATCAGATAAAAATGAAGCATTGTTATCTGATAAACAAAAAGAAAACCTGAGAGTGTTGCGAGAAATTGATTTGCAACACCGTGAGCAAGAAATAATAGATCTGCAAAGCGTTCTTGCTTTGCATGTGGATGAACTTATAAAACAAGTAGATACTGCTCATGGTGAACATACACAAGCGAGGGAGCGCATAAGTAATGCTGCAGCCTTATGGAATAATAATCGCAGCAACATGACTTATGCCATAGCATTACAATTGTATAAAGAAGCCCTTTTAGAAGAGCATTTGCTTAACAATTTTAATAAAAATTTTAATGAATTAAAAATAGTAACTCAGTATTATGCTCATTGCGGGAGCGTTATGTGCATGGAACAAAGTACAAATGTTTTTGAGCTTTTAGGGAAGATAGCGCCAAGAGTTTCTGAATATGATCAATGGTTGGCAAAAGAAAAAGCTCGCGTTAGCAGGAATATTATTGCTATAGAAGAGCACTTTGTTTGTCGAGGTATTTTAATAATTGATCTTAAGAATGAAATAAAAAATACGCTTGCAAAATCGCGTAGGGACTTTAATGCCCAGGCTATTGCTGAAGCTAAAAATAAATTAGCAAGTATAGCTGTTTCCGGTGGTCCTAATAAAAACAATAATAAAAAAGATGATGATGATAAAGATCATCCATTCGGTAAGTATGAAGATGCTCCATATCATACAAAAGTTAGTAATTCCGTTAAAAGTAAAGCTCCCTCAAATGGACAAAGTGCTTTAGATAGTTCTATTTCTGTTGGTAAAAACACCTCACGACGGATAGGTATAAGTGATGGAGAAATTGTAATTTTAGATCAAACAGCACCAAGGTTATTTCATGGTCATGTAAGGGCATGGAGTGATTTAAATCAAATAATGAAAAATGTATTAACAGATGCAAATCTAGTTACCCTAAGAGGAAAAATTAAATGAAAGCATTGATAGCATTTAAAATTTCAGAATCGCAGCAGATACATATTGCAATCAATGAACAAGACAAAATAAATACATATGGGTACGAAACTAACGGATTGCATATATTCGATGAAGTTGACGCGGAATATGTGCATGATGGTAAAGCGATTATTTTGATCAGTGATAGCGCACGGTATGTAGTGGAAACATTGTGCGCTTCTTTAGAGATGGCTCTCAAGAATGAATTGCCTTTAGATGCATCTCTTGCTGTTGGAAAGGTTGGATGCTTTTTCAGTAAAAAAAAATATATGACCGCTGATGAATCCGATGAATCAGAAAAAAAGGACGATATTTTTTCACAATATTGGGTGTGGTCTTCCTCAAAAAATATACAAACGTGGCTTTATAACGTGAATAATAAAATATATCTCGAAATAAGCCCAACCTATCCTTGGTTGTTTTCAGATCCTCAGGAAGACGAGCATTATATTTCTTTTGATGAATACATGAATGACTATAGGTCTATAACTTTAGTTGAGTTACAAGAATCACTTGTTCGGTCATGGATAACTGAGTGCCATGTTCTGTTACAGACAATGGAAACAGTTTAATTAAGCTGTATTTGATTTTCATGTGAGATTGATTGGAATGCAAAGATACTTTACAAAAAATAAGAGAATCAGGGTTGTTTGTGAAAGATTTTAAATCTTTTTATAAATAAACTATTGTAAGGCAGATGAAATTCATAAATAGAGCAAGAAGAAGGGTATGGATATATTCATCCACACCCTTCTTTAGTGTTTAGCAAAATAAAAAAACTATATCTTAGAGCTTATCCGAAAATTCCAGCCATCTTAAAAAGCCTATAAGAACAAGCTAATTGAAGCAAGGAAGTCCTTGCTTCAATTAGCTTGTTCCAACAAAATTTGAGACCACGAAACCACGATAAAATTCCAAAAGTTTG
>DATEAY010000088.1 GCA_035288105.1 Candidatus Babeliales bacterium | reverse complement strand
TGAATTTTAGTAAAATAACAGTTTAATACTTTAGTTGGCACCCCTAGGGGGTGCTACAAGCCGTCAAGCTCCCCGCTCGACGGGGACGTTATGACTTATCTACATTGTTGGCCGTACCAATGATAATTGTATTAGGATTGTGTTTTTCTATGTTATCAAGGGTAAGCCAAAATGCTGCTGCGCTTTGCGAGTCATCTGAGCGATCATCAGAGTGATGTTCAAACAATTTATGCAATTCATCAATAATAATTACTATACCAAACTCTACAGAGGCTTGTTCTCTTAAAAAGTTTGTGATATTAATAGATGTCTGATTTCTATAATGTCCCAAAAAAGATGTGGCAGCGACAAATACTACAGAATAACCAAGCATATGCGCGATTGCGTGGGCTAATGTTGTTTTACCCGATCCTGGTGGTCCTACCAGAATAAATCGGTGAAAAGATGGCACAATGACAGAATATTGTGATTTATGTAAGTGTGAACGTGATTGTAGATATGCAAAAATACCCTTTAACAATTTTGGTGCATTATCCAGCGATGATTCTAAAAGCCATTGTGCTGGTTTGATTAATGTTTGTGAGCCAGTCTTTACACTCGAGTTTTTTTGAGTGTTATTCCCTTGATTCGAATCATTTTGGGTAGTTGGAGCTGTTTGAGAATAATTCTCATCAGGAGCATATAAGGGCTTAAGTTGAATTCGATCTAATCCTTCTGCGGAACTTTGTGATTCATTGTTTACTGTGGTAGTAGTATTGTTGGCAGAAACTTTTTGACTGAATAATGAAAAATGTGATGAGACTATTAAGGCAACTAATGCCCATTTATTGACTAACATAGTCCAAGCCTATAGGCCCAGCTATTTTTAATTTTCTCAGCAGCAGCCTTTTCAGCGGCAATTTTTTCAGCGGCAGCTTTTTCTGCTGCCTCGTGCGCTTCTCTTGTACGAGTATTTTTCATCATTTCATTATATAGTTGTTTTTGTTCATCAGAAATAAGAGAGTCTGTCAGCTTTTTCCCGTCTTCTGATAAATAGTGCTCATTTGTGCCTACACCTGGCGTCCATACTCGTTGACTGTTGGCAACAGCAACTTGTATCTTTTGTTATTGGACAAAATGTTTTTCCTGCACATCTTGGTTTTCTTTATGCAATAATTTTTGTAATTTTATATTTTCATTATGATAACGATTCTGTCGTTGTTCATCAGTTTCATCTTCAAGGTCGTACTGCATTTTTGTTTTTATATCTATATACTTACTGACTGCTTGTGATATGGATGTTTCTTTTATCATCGTGATAGAGGCTGCATCTGGAGTTTTCTCTCCATTTATTCTGCATATTACAGCAGCGATGTTTTGCAAATCACGCGCAGTGCATGGCCCCATTTTTTCTAGTTCTTTATCCAAAAACTCATCAGTTACTTCCTCATTAATACGAGTATTTTTGCTTGTCAAAATTTTACGAAAGGTTTTGTTTTTAATTGTAGAATCGCTTATCAATGTAAAATCTATACAGTCAAATAAAATTCTACTTTTATAAGGTTTAGGTAGTTTATGTACACGGTTCATGGTTCCGATTAAAAAGAATTTATTGTTGCCTTTTTGCTTATCAAGAAATGTCCATAACGCTGTTGCTGTTGCATCAGTATCATGATATTTACTTTCGCTATTCTCAAGTAATCGATGCAATTCATCGATTACAATAACAGTAGGTTCATTGGATGCGGCAATTGCTTCTAACTCTTTTTGAAGTCTTATGGCAGTTTGATTACGATATTTGCTAAGCAAAGATGTGCTCGATATAATTTTATGTTTCCAGCCATGTTGAGCCATTTTATATGCAATAGCTTTAGCCATTATTGTTTTGCCAGATCCAGGTTCACCAACAAATATAGCTGATCTATAGTTTTCATTCAGAGGGAAATAGGCAGGATCTTCCAAGTGATTCACAATGCATTGTGCTTCTTTAGGAGAAGATTCAAATACCGTTTCCATTTCTTCGATTTCAGTTTCGCTGAAAATATCAGATTGTTTTTCTTGTTGAAAATGTGGCCGTAGTTGTTCACTGTGCATGATTTCATTGGGTAGTTCTGGATCAGGCGCATAGAGTGGCGTTATTTTGATAGGTTCATCGAGCTTGCTGTTGTGAGTTGTTGGTCTTGTTGGTAATAAAGCATTAGTACATAGTAGTAGTAATGAAAAGATAATCTGGTGCGCATGCAACGTGTGGTTACTCCGGAAGAATAAATTGCTGTAAAAACTATTTCGCTTGATTGTAAAGAGTTTTATATATTTAGTAAATTGTTTTTAGGTAACAGAATTGATCTCTTTTGTTATAGTAGAGCAGTGTCTAATTCATTTATAGAAAGGCAATGATGTTTAAAGATCGCATAGCTGATATCGATGTAATAAAAAATGAAACAGATCAATATAGACCACTTCCAACGCAATTGATGACAATGCTCAAAGAATATTTTCGCATTGGTTTAACGTATTCATCAAATGCTTTGGAAGGAAATACGCTTACTGAAGCAGAAACAAAAGTTATTTTAGAAGATGGGCTCACTATTGGTGGTAAGACTTTAAAAGAACATTTTGAAGTGATAGGCCATAGTAAGGCGTATGATTTTATGCTGAGCAAGGCTCGTGCTCATCAATTACTTGAAAGTGATATTCTCGAATTGCATTGTTTATTTTACTATCTTATTGACCAGGAAAGTGCAGGGACATATCGTAAACTTCCAGTTTTTGTCACAGGAACAGATTTTGAATTTCCAAAACCATTAGAGGTTCCGTTGTTGATGAAGGAGTTTATGCAAGAAATTCCGCAACTCAAAGCGCAGTACCATCCAGTGCATTTTGCAGCAATTGTTCATGTGAAATTGGTAACAATTCATCCTTTTGTAGATGGGAATGGGCGGATAGCTCGATTGTTGATGAACTTAATATTATTACAAAGTGGTTATGTTATTACTATAATTCCATCAATTATGAAAGCTGTATATATTTCAGCCATACGACATGCACATAAAGGTAATGTAACACCATTCTTGGAATTTATTTCTGAAATGGTTTATGAAAGTTCCCAAGAATATCTCAGATTGATAAAATCTTCTACTTGAAAATTGACCAATTAGTAATTGGTTGGTATTTGATTACAAAGATAAAGAATTATTATAACTGAGGAAGAGTATGAAGAATGTTTTTGTTGTGCTGTTAGCGATATTGGTGAGTAGTATCAATGCAGATGATGATATTGGGCAGTTGACGATTACATTTGCTCAGACTGGTACACAGGTATGTTTTGCAGGTCAAAAACAGCATCAAAGATTGCACAACGAGAGAAGTTTTAGAAGGGAAATTTATTGGTATGATAGGCACAATCCTCGCTACTACCTGTTAGAAAGATTTCCCTTTGATTATGTTATCACGATTATATCTGACCATATCAAAGTATTAGAGCGTAAAATTTTACTCAAGCAAACTGGTTTAAAGAGCAATGGAATGTGTATTGGCACGATTGTTTCTTTATTATCAGCTATACCTGGATGTGCCGCATATGCTAGTTATCAAAAGAGCAAGGGATGTGCCGCGGATAAATATGAAGAGTGGATAATGAATACTATTGTTTTTAGTCTTGTGTCAGCGATCTTTATGGCTATCGCTGGCAGTCACTTTCATAAAGTATCTCGGTATGCTGAGCGTTTGATTGAGCGATTAGAGCGTGACAAGCGTATTCTTGCAGTTTTAGAAAGAGAAAAAGCTGTTAAAGACAGTAATTGTACGAATAATTCTACTGATACAGCTGGGCTTAATAACCTGGTCAACAGCGTTGTGAACGTTATAATACTATTGCCCAATCATCAATTGCAGCTCCTGCAGTGATGGAAAGCAATAATAACATAGCTAAAGAAGCAGTGGCGGCGTAAAAATCAGATTAGTTTATAGAAATGACCCATCTGTAGAAAAATTGCAGAAGGGTCGTTTTATTGCAGACCTTTACCCGTGAAAAACCTTGTATTAAACAATGTTATTTAGGGTTCATCGGCCAAATAATTTGACAGATTGTAAAGAAAGATATAGTATAAAAGTATAGATTATAGTAGTTATTATGAGTTTATCGGATTTTTTAGTAGTTTATACATTTTTATTTTGTGAGACGTATGAGTATACAAGCATTGGGTGTTGATTCACGTTTAGTGAGAGCAGTTTCTGAATTAGGTTTTACCCAACCAACAGCAATTCAGGAAAAAGCGATTCCAGCCCTTTTACAGGGCGATAGGGATCTTATAGGTTTGGCACAAACAGGTACCGGTAAAACGGCTGCGTTTGGGTTGCCATTGATTTCGGCTGTTATGGATGGGAAAACTCAGGGACTGGTGATCTGCCCAACGCGTGAGCTTTGTCTGCAAATAACCAAAGAATTAACAGCATATTCAAAATATATCGATGGTTTTAGTGTTGTTGCCGTTTATGGCGGCGCTGACATCAGAACGCAAGTACGCGATATTAAGCGTGGTGTGAACATTATTGTTGGTACACCGGGCAGATTGATCGATCATATCAACCGAAGAACTATCACGTTAGATCGTATCAGTCGTGTTGTATTGGATGAAGCTGATCAAATGTTAGATATGGGCTTCCAAGAAGACATTGATGAAATTTTAAAATCCACGCCAAGAGACAAAAAGATCTGGTTATTTTCTGCTACTATGCAGCCTAAAATTGAAAAAATAGCGCATACGTACATGAGCAACCCGTTGCAAATTACGGTAGGATCACGTAACAGTGGTGCGACTAATATTGAACATCAGTATTGCATAGTCAGATCTGCTGATATATACAGCGCTGTAAGACGTTTTATCGATTTATATCCTGATATGTTTGGTATTGTGTTCTGTAGAACAAAACGTGATACACAAGAAATGAGCGTTCAGCTTATTAATGCAGGGTATAATTCTGATGCATTGCATGGTGATTTATCACAGCCACAACGTGATGCAGTCATGAAGAAATTCAGAGACAAAAAGATACAAGTGTTGATTGCAACAGACGTTGCAGCTCGTGGTATTGACGTTGATGGCGTTACTCACGTACTTCATTGTAACTTACCTGATGATATTGAAAATTATACACACAGAAGTGGTCGTACAGCACGTGCGGGCAAATCTGGTGTTTCGATTGTTATTGGTACATCATTAAGAAAAATTAAATTTATAGAACAGCAACTTGGTATTACGATTAAACCTATTCAGGTACCAACGGGTGATCAATTGTGTCAAAAGCAATTAGATCATTTTTCACACAAATTAATCAATACGCCTGTTGATGAATTGATTAAGCCACATGTGGCTGCCGTGCAAGAATCATTAAAAGAGTTAACTAAAGAAGAACTTGTCGAACGAGTATTTTCTCTTAACTGCAGCGAAATGTTACGTCACTATAAACAATCACACAATTTGAATGTATCTTACGATGCATCTAGAGATCGTGGTGATAGTAGGGGTGCAAGAGACAGTAGAGATAGTAGTAGCAGAGACAGCAGAGGAAGAAGAAGCAATAGCGATAGCTTTTCTGCACCAAAAAGTCGTTATGGCAATGGTAGCGATAAAGATGAAGCGCGACTATTTATTAATGTAGGTAAAATTGATCGCCTGAATAAAGATGGTTTGATTAATTTTATTGCAACATCAGCATCAGTTGATGGGGCATGTGTAAGCCGCATTTCTATGCAAAATACACGCTCATTCTTTACGGTAGAAGATAACAAAAAAGCGCAAGCAATTGTACGTTCACTCAAAGACTCTATGCTTAAAGGTAGAAGAATTCAGATTGAGTTTGAACCGGTAAGATAAGATCACTTTTACAACAGAACTATTTAAAGAGGTATGAAACTTTTCGTACCTCTTTTTTTTTAATTAATTTTATAAAAGTTCACCAAAAATAGATTTGATTGCTTTTCGTAAAGCTGTTTGATCTTTTGATGACAATTTTCCAAGAGAATCAAGAATAAGTCGATGATCTATCGTAAAAAATTTCATGCGAATAACTGAAGCTTTTGGAAGTCCAGCACTAGAAAGATTGGTAATAGGAACATCGCAGGGCCATGGAGTATTACGAGCGCTGGTGATCATGGCCATTATGCTGTGTTTAGCTTCTTGATTAAAGTGTTTATTTGAGGATAGAACAATAGCAGGGCGTCTTTTGGAGGTTGAAGAATCTACAAAAGGAAAAGGAACTACTACGATATCAAATTGATTATAAATCATAGTAATCCTCATCATCATTTTTCGAATTCCATTCATTCAAGGTTGATTCTAAGGCTTTCAAGTATGCAATGTCTCTTGGCATTGCTTTTTTGATGATAACTTGATTGTCTTTTGTGATTTCAAATATTATTTGATCGCCTGCCTTAAGTTTAAGCGTAGCTCGGATATCTTGTGGGATAGTGGCTTGGAATTTGGATGTTAATTTGGAATTACTCATTTTTTTCCTAATGGTTAAAAAATTTAAGTATTACAGTAATAGCGTAATACACTTGAGGGGTGGAAGTCAATTTTTTTTGGAGATTTTATCGTAATTTTGAATGTATAGAGGTATGAAACTTTTCATACCTCTATTTTTTGCTATACTACTTCAAATAGTATCTTTATGTGGAAAAATTAAGGTTTTTTATGATTATGAAGACAACAAAAAAAGTGGGCGTATTTTTATCGGTAATTTCAGTATATGGTTCTATGACTGCAATAAATAACAAGCTCTCGACTACCGTGCTTTCTGATGCAAAGGTAAAAATAGGTACCGCGCTCGCAGGATTTGCTTGCGCTGGATTTACTATGCTTGCTAAAAGTGACAATAATTTAGATACACAACATATATTGTTGACTGCAGGTGCGAGTGTTTGTTCAGCAATTGGAGCATATCTGTGTTTAAATAAGCTTACTCCAGAAGAACAGCTTAAGGCATATGAAAGTGCAAAAGGTGAAATTGCAAAACATAAGATATTTGAAACAGAGAAAAATACAACAGAATATAAAAAAATCAGCCTAGATTCTAAAATTACAGCAATTTTACAGATGAATGATAAACAAGAGAAGAAGACCGCACTACAAGCTCTTGCAAAACGCAAATACGCTAAAAATGCAGGCGCAGGTAACCTTCCAATTCTTGAAGCAGTAAATGATCTGTGTAAATTGGAAGGTACTATTATAAACGAGAGACATCGATTGAAAGCAATAATAGATAGCGATGGTACAAAAAAGAGGGATGCAGAGAAAGAACGTAAGCAACTTAAAGAATTGAAGAGATTGATAGAAGCTATACGAGAACCTCTTCTTGAAAATCACGATGAAATGATAAAGACGCGTTCAAAAATGGAGGGCACTGAAGTAAAGAAGCAGCAATTTACTTACGCGAGTAAGATAGGTACATTTATTCCGATGTTTATTCAACCGGTTTCAACTCTATGTATGGTATTATTACAACTTATTTTTCAGAAATTCGGCATACAATTACAATAACAAAACATCTATGAGCACCATTGCGCACTTCAAAGAATTTATTTGGAATTTTTATTGGCAAAGCAAAAGAGATTTTGCGTGGCGCAATAGTGATAATCCTTATTACATTGTAGTTTCAGAAATAATGCTGCAACAAACTCAGACTTCTCGTGTAATCACGAAGTATGAAGAATTTATTGCAGCATTTACTGATTTTCAGACATTAGCACAAGCATCATTGCGAGATGTACTCAGCGTGTGGCAAGGCCTTGGTTATTATCGGCGTGCACGTTTTTTGCATCAGCTAGCGCAAAAGGTAGTTAACGAATACGCAGGCATTTTGCCGCAAGATCCAAAAATACTGCAGACATTTCCTGGTATTGGTCCAGGAACAGCAGGATCAATTTGTGCATTCGCATTCAATCAACCAACAGTTTTTATAGAAACAAACATACGAACAGTATTTATACATTCTTTTTTTCGCGATAAAGATAACGTATCTGATAAAGAATTGCTGCCATTAATTGCAGCAGCATTAGATCTTGATAATCCACGAGAGTGGTATTATGCATTAATGGATTATGGAGTGTTTTTAAAATCGCGTCAGATAAATCCAAGTCGTAAAAGTGCACATTATACAAAGCAATCCAAGTTTGAAGGTTCCGATAGACAAATTCGCGCAAAGGTTTTGAAGTTTATTACAGAAAACGAAAGCGTTACGCATCAAGATATTTTGAATGTTGTTAACAAAGATATTGAACGCGTTGAAAAAATTATAGATCAATTACTTTCCGAATGCTTTATTAAAAAAACGATAAATGGTATATACTTTGTTGCGTAGAGATGAAACAACTAAAGGAATATCATTAATGATTAAAAATTCAAAAATACAAACATCTTTTTTCTTAGGTATATTGGCGGTACATTTTTCTGCACAAGCTATTCACAATTCAACTGCAAATATCGGCGCAACATTGATAGCATGTTTTTGTGCAGGTAGTAGTTATAAAGCAATTCAAGACTTTCCAGGAAAAATACATCCAGCAACCTTGATTGGAATCAGTTCTTTGGTAACAGCAACAGCATACTATATATTGCATAGATCAACGCCCTTAGGGCGCATTAAGCGTGCGAATATTTTGCTGAATGAACTTGCACGTCATACATTAACAAAAACAACATTTGAGAGCGACAAGGCTTTTTTTGATGCAGTACAAGATGTATATCTTACTGATGATTTACCGCTTATTAGCGCATATAATCATCTTATTGATTTAGTTCCGACAGTGCATTATGCATTTAGTTTAATTAATAAAGCTTCAGCAGAAGTTGGTAAAGATGTTTTATTGCAAGAAGAGTGTGATGCTTCATTATCGCGTGCAAATAAATTTTTCAGAAACATATCAGATGCTATTAAGCGGATTAGAGAACATAAAGATTATTTACCACAGCTGAATATTTATAAGGAAAGTTTGTTATATGAAAAGCAAACTATTGCTCAAGAGCAAATTGCACTTGCACAACTTCAGATGGCGCATGCACAGCAAAGTAACACAGCTTTGAAGTGGTTAAAGGCTATTTTTAGTTCAAAATGAGCACAATTTGGTTTAACTTATTGCAATTGCCGTAAAAAAAAGAATATTTTGTGAAAAAGTATTTTTTTAATAGGTAAATATTATGAGTATAACGATAAAAGTAAAAACAAATTATCTGGTCATTCCTGCTGTTACTTTATTAGTGATGTTTTTGGGTGGTTTTTATACGTGGTGTGGAATGCAGTGGTATAGAACTTTAACATTGCCTGCAATTATGCCAGAAGATTGGGTAATTCGTACTGTATGGCACATAATTTATGCCTTTACGACTACTGCAGCAGTACTTGCTTTTAATCGATTTGAGCGTAATAATAAATTCTATCTGCTCATGGGTCTTTTCTGTTGCAACGCTTTTTTAAACGTATACTGGTCATATCTTTTCTTTTACAAACATTTGATTGGTGCAGCTCTGTTAAGTGCATTGGCTCTTGAACTTACAACATTGGCAATTCTGGCGTTGATTTCTGATTTTTCACGCGCAATATCGTTGTTATTACTACCGTATGCTATGTGGAATTTGTTTGCCATTGTTTTAAATTTTATGATTTGGCGTTTGAACTAGAAAGTCGAATGTTTGCGTTTTTGACGCCAAAATCGAGTATATTAATTATATCGGTAATGTTATTTTTTGCGTTAGCTGCGAGTATCATTGTTTCAAAATCTGCAGCACCATATTTGCATAACAATTCGAGAATTTCCATATTTTTTTTAAAGATATTTTTGTATTGTGGTTGTACCGCAAGCTCTAAGGTTTCTTGAACAAGAGTATCAAGACAAAAACTTGGTTGTGCTCTTGCAGTAAGTGCTAATTCTATGGACTGCTTGCGCTTCATGTTTATTGCACAATTTAATTGGCACAAAGGTTCATACTGTGTAGGTTTATTTATAACTCTTTCAATAATATATGTGACTATTTCCGAATGATGCGTGTATGTGTGCATACTTTTATTGATAGTGCTGATTTTAAAAAGATAGTTGCTTATTTGTAGCGGAGTTCTTGAATGGTTTCGATCTTCTAGTATACCGTCGATAAAAATATGCTGTGCTATTTCCTTTGGCAAGATGATGGTTGGTGTCAGACACACAGATGGAGCGAACTCTTTCATACATAGAACTTGTTGGAAAGTTATTATTGTGAGTAAGACGATTATTTTAAACATGTTTCTTTATTTTTTTGAGTATTCACGTATTCGTTGAGCAATTGTATAAAAGTATCATTCTTTTGTTCTATCGCAAATTCTTTTGCGATTTCTATTTCCTCAGTAGGAATATCTTTTTGTTGTAAGATCAATTGTACAATTTCTAGATTTTCTGTTTGGATTGCTTCTTTTACATGTTTGCAGCGTGGATGATATTCAAGAAAAAGTTGAATAAATTTGATTGCGTTGATTAGCATGGCAAAACCTAAGGGAGTAAGGGCACAAGCGATATTTTGGTCAGCGCCCAAATCAAGAAGCAATTTTGTTTTATCATAGTCATCTTGCGCCATCAATAAAATAGGAAAAACTACTATCTTTCCAGCATGTTGGTAGCAATAATTAATATCTGCGCCAGCTTTTATAAGATCTTTAATTTTATTGCGATCAATAGTGGCTATGGAACAATTTAGTTCTTCCGATTGGTTTAAATAGTTTTTTACTGAAGATAGATTGATTGAATGAGCTAAAAGGCCTCGATAACAAGGGATAGAGGAAGCATTGCTGATAATAGTACGAATAATATTGGGCTCATCGAAATAAGTTCTCCACGATTCGTTTACCGCACGTATGTTTTTGATGGTACGTTCCATATATTTAGGTGTGTTATTACCAAATTTAAATGATTCAACAATTTCTTTACGAATGTTTTGTTCAATAATTTCGATTGGCAAGAATGGGTCAGATGATTGTGGCAAACATAGTTTTTTGCTTTCGCTACGTGTAATCATTGCAGTGGTACGTGGTCGCTTCATGCACATTACGTGATTGGTAAAGATAATAATTAGGGAAGAAAATATGATTACATTTTTCACGAGATATCCTCTTTAAAAAAGTAGAGTTATGAGTTGTGCTGCTGCACTACATAGCTCTACTTTTTTTACATATAAAATTTTATTATAATTTTGAATGACTTAACATCTTTATCTCATCTTCGGATAATCCCATTTCTTGCCCAAATGTTTGGAAGGAACTTTTAGTCTGATTGACAATCATTTTTGGTTGAGGCTTATTATTGTCGACAATGATTTTTTCAGTTTCTTGTTTTTTATCTTTTGTTGTGGAAGGTTTTTCGCTACTCAATAATGTTGGATACAGCGATAACACGGTTATTACAGATAACAATCTTGGTAAAAAATGTGCAGCTCTGTTATTCATTAAATTCCCTTTTTTTGTTTGAGTTCGTATGGTTTCATTCCCAGCTTCGTTATTCTCAGCCGGGGTCCCCGTGTGGAATAAAATGGAACATGGGGTTAACAAGCTCACCACGAACGGGGGTAAAAAATTAATTTCTTATTCCGTTCGTCCTGAGCTTATCGAAGGATACGAACGGTTAATTGACTACTGGTTCAAATGTTTTTTAATCAAATCATTAATCATTTGTGTATTACCTTTACCTTTGGTTTTTTGCATCATTTGCCCAACAAAGAAACCAAACAATTTTTCTTTTCCTGAGCGGTATTCTGCTACTTGGCCAGGATTTGCAGCAATAATTTCTTTTACCATTATTTCTAGTTCATCAACAGAACCAATTTGCTTTAATCCTTTTTCTTCAATAATAATATCCGGGTTTTTGTCTGTTTGTGCAACAAACACGAGCACTTCTTTTGCAGTTGGATTGTTGATAACACCTTGGTCAACAAGGTCAACAAGCTTGCCAAGTCGTTCTGGAGTAACTTTGCATTCAGCAAGCGTTATTTTTTCTTCTTTGAGATATCCCATAAGATCGCGTAAAATCCAATTAATGAGATTTTTACTTGATGTATATTTTCTTGCTGCATCAAAGTAGTGTGCAAGATCGATATCTTCTATTAAAATATCTGCCTCATAATCGTTTAAACCACATTCTTTGGTAAAACGCTCAAATTTTGCTCCAGGAAGTTCGGGCATAGATTTTTTTGCTTGCTCAAGACGTTCTGTGGTGATGTGGATTATTGGTAAATCCGGTTCTTGGAAAAAGCGATAATCGGCCGTTTCTTCTTTTGAACGCATGACGGTGGTGGTGTTTTCTTTGGAGTTCCACAATCTTGTTTCTGAACGAATCTTGCCGCCATTTTCTAGAATATTGATTTGACGTTCTAATTCATGTTCCGTTGCATCAACAATAAATTTAAATGAGTTGATATTTTTAAGCTCGCATTTGGTACCAAGTTCTTTTTGTCCTTTTTTACGAACCGAAATATTAGTATCAGCGCGGAAAGATCCTTCCTCCATATTTCCAGTACAGATGCCCAAATATTGTACGATTGAACGCAATGTTTTAAGATACCTGCGAACCTCATCAGACGTTGAAATATCAGGATAGCTGACAATTTCTAGCAGTGGAGTTCCCGCACGGTTCAAATCAATAAAGCTCTCGTTGCTATAACTTGAGTGAATGTTTTTACCTGCATCTTCTTCGATATGAATGCGAATTAAATTAACGTTTTTTGTGTTGCCATCCTCAAGGCGAATGGTAACATAGCCTTCGGTACAGATCGGTTCTGCTTGCTGAGTGATTTGGAAGTTTTTTGGTAAATCAGGATAAAAATAATGTTTGCGATCAAATGTAGAATTTTCGTTGATGGTACAGTTGGTTGCAATGCCGGCCAGAATTGCAAAATCAACTACTTTTTTGTTGAGCATTGGCATTGAGCCAGGATATCCAGCACAAATGGGGCATATATTTGAATTAGGGTCATGTGCTACTGAAGTTGGACATGAACAGAATATCTTTGTTTTTGTGGTAAGCTGCACATGTACTTCCATGCCGATAGTTGCTTCATAATCGGGATATTTATCAAGTATAGAGGTAATACGTTCTGCCATAAGGGTCCTTAAAAAAACCAAAAATTATATTAGAAGATTCAAAGTTTTCTCTCTGCGCTCATCCTGAACTTGTTGAAGGATAAAGCGCTCTAATCCTTCAACAAGTTCAGGATGAGCGCGATGGGATAATTTATGCGGATGATTGGGGTAATTCATACTATAGTGTATTATTTTTTTTCGACTTTGTATTTATCAGGAGCAAGATCTTTGTTGCTCAAAAGAGTGATTTTCAGTTTAAAGATATTTTCTAGCTTTAAAATGGCATCGTATTCTATTGACGTGATATAGTTGAATACATGTGGATTTACCTGAATCTCAATTTTCTTATCACTGGTTATCGTTTTGAGTTCATCTCGAACTGTGCGTAATATTGTGTAGGCTTCAGTTTGATATGATTTAATAAATCCAGATCCGTGACATGTTGGACAGTCATTGGTTAGTTGTTGAACAAGAGTTTTTCCCGAACGTTTACGGGTCATTTGCACAAGTCCAAATTCTGATATTTTGAGTACAACTGACTGGAACTTATCCCGTTCTTTTAATATTTTTTCAAAAAAGCTAAATACTTTTTGACGATTGGCTGCTACTGCCATATCAATAAAATCGATAACAATCAGACCACCAATGTTGCGCAGTCTTAGTTGTTGAACAACTTCTTCTGCAGCTTCAAGGTTTGTTTTTAAAATTGTATCTTCAAGATTTGTTTTTCCGATAAATCGTCCCGTGTTAACGTCAACAACAGTCATTGCTTCTGTTGATTCGATGATAATTGATCCACCAGATTTAAGGGAAACTTTTTTCTTGAGTGCTTGTTCAATTTGTTTTTCAATGCCATATGCAGCAAAGATATTTACGTTGTCTTCATACGATTGTATGACGTGCGCAAATTCCGGTGCAATTTGTTTTGCAAATTTATAGAGTTCGTTCTGGCTTTGTTTTGAGTCGGTAATGATCGCTTCTACATCGCTATCCAAATGATCACGTACAATTTGCAACACAAGCGGTAAGTCCTGGTGTATTTTTTCAGAAACTTTTGCGGTTGCGAATTTTTTTTCTATGGTATGCCATTCTTGCACCAGGTAGTTGAGATCTTTGAGAAGATCTTTTTCTGTACGATTCTCAGAGGTTGTTCTGATAATTGCACCCATGCCTTCTGGTAAATGTTGCCTGATAATGGTTTTTAGGCGAGTGCGTTCATCGCGATCTTCGATTTTTTTTGATACTCCAATACGTGGAATATTGGGCATAAGAACGATAAATCTACCAGGAAGGGTAAAACATGTTGTAAGCTTTGCGCCTTTTTCGTAGACAGGTTCCTTGCTTACTTGTACAAGGATAGGCTCATTTTCTCTAAGAATTTTGCTGATATCGCGTTTTTGGATAACCTTTTTTTCTATTTTAGGTTCATCTTCGTCATCTTCTAGCTGATGACTAAGTTTTTGCATAGCCAGTTCTCTGTCAATTTCTGAAATATGCAAGAATCCTGCTTTTTCTTGACCAAATTCGATAAAGGCCGTTTGAATGCCGGGAAGCACTTTGGTTACTGATCCCTTAAAGTAGGCACGTTCAAGAACTTCATGCGTTGGAGCTGAAAAATAGATGTTTTGTAGTTTGCCATTGGTAATAATAGCTATCCGTATTTCCCACGGATTGTCATTTATAATAATTTTTTTCATAGTGTAACTAAGTAGAGGTTATAAGTTCTTTATATTTAATATATAGATTATGTGCAATATTGGGTAGAAAAATGGTCAAAAATATGTTAGATTCTGTTCGATATTGGGTAAATTGAAGTAAAATCTGTTTTTTTAAGGATAGTTCTAATGAAAAAAATGTCTCTTTTAGTCCTTGCTCTTGTTATGGCTCTACCAGGTTGTGGTAAAAAGAATGAGTCAGCACAGCCAATAAGAAAAAATTCTATTCAGAAATATGCCGACATTCCTAGCGACAAAGACATAGTTGAACTAGACGACCAAGAAGATCTAGACATCGACATGGATGACCTGGATGATTTAGACGACTTAGACGATCTAGATATTGATGATTTATTGAGAGATATTGAAGCTAGTGAAGACGATGAAGATGACGATGAAGATAAAGTTATTGTCCTAGAAGATGAAGATGATATGGATGAGGTAGAAGTAGGTGATGAATATTCATGGATAGATGCTCAAACTGATGATGAATTTAGAAAACTTTACTTCTCATTCAACCATTATGGAATCAGACCTGATCAAAAAGAAGCAGTAGCTTATGATATTGAACAAGTAAAACAATTGCTTTCTGAAGGTGGTAGTTCGCAACCGACTGTGGTTATCGAAGGGCATGCGTGTCAGGAAGGTACTCCAGTATACAACTTAGCATTGTCAGAAAAACGTGCGAAAAATGTAGCAGATCTTTTTGTATCTGCTGGTGTTGATAGAAGCTTTATCAAAGTTATTGGTCGTGGCCAAGAATGCCCAGTAATGAAAAATGGTAGAGTGATTAACGGATCACGTGAAGACCGTGCGCCAAACCGTCGTGTTGAAGTTCGTGTAATTTATACATAAACAACATCACTTATTTAGAAAATATATCCGCATATTTGGTAAATCCAGGTATGCGGATTTCTTATTGGGTTACTAGTATGTGTTTAATGAGTTTTTTAACTTCTTTGGGACAATTTTTCTTTTCTAATATCTGAATATTATTTTTGTATGTTCTAATCTGATCGCTGTTTTCAATTATTGTTGTAACAAGTGGTGCTACTTCATCGTAACTTTTTATAGAATCACCAAAATTATGTTTTTTAATAAAGTGATGATTAAATTCTTCCCAAGGAAGCAATGTTGATGTTGCATCAAGAAGCAGAGGTAGATTCATGTAGAGTGCTTCGCAAACACTTAGTGTTCCCGATTTTGAGATAAATAGATCTGACATTGTCATGTAATCTGCAATATGCTCAGTAAAACCGACAATTGTTAGTGAAATATGTGGTGGAATGGATAGTTTTTCAAGATCTTCTCTACTTTGCTCATTTTTTCCAATACATGCAATAAGATGAAGGGGTGTGTTTACTTTAAGTAATTCGGCTACATAATTTTTCATTTCATCAGATCCATGCGATCCCATCAGAAGCATGATAACAGGTTTATTACTATCAATGACATATTTTTTTCTGAGCCTAAATTTGTTTTTGTTGATGAAAAAATCTGTTCGTAGCGGTGCACCAATGATAAAAGTTTGATCTGCCGGTATACCAGAATTTTTTAGTGGAGCTTTTATTTCCTCATCGTCAAAAGGGAGACTCACATAGAATTTTTTGTACGTTGGCTGTGCAATTTTAATGATATAAGGATTCACATCCAAATCGGTTGGCATGAGTAAGAAAGGAATGTTCAATTCTTGCGCAGCATCAAGCACAATATTATTGATGATAGGTATAACTGAGATAACTAAATCAGGCTTAGTTTTTATAAAGTAATCGCGCAATATGGCATGAATGGTTTTTTTCTGCATTTGGATGTACCATACGCCAAAGTGATAAATCCATCCCAAAACACGAAAGTATTTTCCTGGGATAAACCAATTATAGAATTCTTCTCCTGAATGGCGTTTAAGTGTTAAGTAATTCAGTGGATCAAGAGGTGTGAATAATTCTTTAAAGGCATAGCACGACTGTACGTCGTAATCATTTTTTAAATAACTCTCCAAAGCATTGCTTGCTGCAAGATTGCCTCCGCCTCCAAAACTAGTCAAAATGAGAATCTTTTTTTTGCTGCTTATAGTACTTCTAACATAAACAATAGTTCCGGATGTTAAACTAAGCAATAGTGCTGATAATAATATGTGCTTTATTTTTATCATATTCACTCACCATAGAATCTAATCTTTTTACTCAGACCTTGCGTATATGGTTCACCAACAAAGAAAGGGCGTAGTTTTTTTACAAAATATGGACGTAGTTTTATGTGAGCTGGGTGGTACGTTTTTGTTTTTGGACTGAGCACAAAAGCTTTAATAGTAAGATCATTTACTTTCTTGCTTTGAGCAAACGTTTCTTCAAGAACAGTCCATTTGACGACAGCTATACGGTCTTTTTCTTTTAAATGAACGTCTGTTGCGTTGTGTCGTGCTTGGTAAAAACTATCTAAGAATTTTGTTTTATAACAATCAAAGTCTGTGATATAGGTAACGTTTTTTGCGCGTCCTTGTGAATGGGCTACGATGTATCCGGTATTATTTGTTGTGTTGATATCGATATAATCTTGCACCTCTGCAATAGTCAATCCAATAGTTTCTCCTAAAATTGCTTCTTCATAAAATTCCCGCGCAGCGGTGATAACTGGATGACCTTCACCTTTGTCTCTGCTGCCACCAAAATCATCATACGTGCCACGAGATTTTCCAAATGCTTCTCTAGATAGAATGACATAGGCATCATTATCATACGTAACTACCGGTAGTACTGATGCTGACCTATAAGCATAACTAGACAGTCTACTGTCAGCGTTGGTATTAACGCACGACGTTAAACCAAGTAATAGCGCTAATGGTAATAATATAGATTGTTTTTTTAACATCACACTTCCTGTGTTTTTAATTATAACAATTCAATTAGTACTATTATAATAGCAGGGTCATAGGCAAAATAGGAACAATTTAGGGATTATTTTTGTGAAGGGCTTATTATTTACCGACGCAAAATTCACGAAACACAGTATCCATACCAGCTTCGCTGATTGTTTTGCCAGTTAACTCCGATAGGGTGGTCAAAGCGTCTTGCAGATGATATGAAACAAGTTCATAGCTTGTATTTGCGGTAAGCATGCTCAGTACGGTTGTGAGCTGCTTCTCAAGTAAAATAAGCGCATTAAAATGGCGATGATTAAGCAAGAATGGTGATCCAATAGACTGGAATAAGGTAGTAATTTTGTCTTGAATTGCATTTTCAATTGTGTGGACACTATTTTTATCGTTGTTGCTTGCAGCGTAGGTTTTTTTATTGTGGATAATAGAATTGGAGTGCTGCGGTAGATCTGATTTGTTACTGATGATGATAGTTTTGTCATGATAATCGTTCAGCAGTTGTTGATATACCGCGGTTTCGGCAGTTGAGAGTTTTTGTGAGCCATCAAACACCAGCACAATAATATCAGCCTTGTGAGCTTCTTCGTGCGATCGGTTGATGCCCATCTGTTCAATAATATTATTCGTTGTACGTATGCCTGCCGTATCAATCAGCGTCCAATAGTTACCATTTTTGTATAATCCAGCCTCAATAACATCGCGCGTTGTTCCTGCAATATCGGTCACAATAGCGCGTTCTTTGTTGAGCAGTGCATTAAACAGTGATGATTTGCCAGCATTCACAGACCCAATAATAGCAATACGAATACCGCTTCTGATCTGTTGTTGTTGATTAAATGTGGTTTTAAGATTACTGGTTGTTGCAAGTACATGCTCAATGATTTCTTTGATCTGAAGATTGAATTCCATGTTTTCTTCATCAAGGAATTCAAAGCTAGCTTCTGAAAGTGCTAATGCTTTGATTAATTGCTTTTCTATTGATGCAATCCATTGTGTAAAGCTGCCTTCAAGTTGCGATAAAGATTGTTTGAGTGCAAGTTGTGTGTTTGCATGAATAAGATCATTAATTGCTTCAGCTTGAACAATATCAATTTTATTATTGAGTACTGCGCGGCGAGAAAACTCACCTTCTTGTGCAAGGCGCGCACCAGCATTGATAGCTGTAGAAAGAATGTTTTGTACAATAAATGGATTGTTATGGCACGTAATTT
>DATEAY010000087.1 GCA_035288105.1 Candidatus Babeliales bacterium | reverse complement strand
TGTACGTCTTTGTGGTTCATGTTATAGATATTTTTTTGTATTTGCTTGTTTAGGTATATTTTCTTCAACACATCCATTCTCGTACGATTCTGCTATTTATGCTGCGCAAAAGGGTGATATAAAAGGGGCTGATGAACAACTCAAAAAAATTGTTGTTGATGCACCAGATAGCGCCGATGTTTTGTATGATGCAGGTTTTATTGCGCATGGACTTAATAATTTTAGTCAGGCAGTGGGATATTTTACTCGTGCGGCAGAATGTGCACATGACGATAAAGAGTTATGTTTTCGTGCACATTTCAATGCAGGTAATGCGTGCGTTGATAACAAGAATTTGCACTGTGCGCTTGAACAATACGATAAGGCGTTGGCGATAGAGCCGGATAATGAATATGCACATCACAATCGTGATCGTGTTGCGCAGATGTTACAAGAACAAGAAAAACAACAAGATCAGCAAAAAGACAAAGATCAAAAAGAAGACCAAAAAGATAATCAAGATAAGCAAAATGAAGATCAACAAAAGCAAGATGAGCAATCTGGTGATGGCAATGATCAAGAACAAAATGATGGTAAAAATGATCAGCAGCAAGGTAACGATCAGCACAAGCAGAATCAAAAAAATAATATATCAGATGGTCAATCAGATCAAAAGTCCAAGGGTGAGCAAGGAGATGACTCCGAGCAAGGTGACAACGACGCACAGAGAGAAAAGCAAGGGGATGCAGATAATAAGCAGCAAAAGTCCACCAAAAATAAAGAGCGGAATGGTGAACAAGATTTTAACAAAAAGCCGAACACTGCACAAAAAGATCGAGATAAACAGCAGGGTAAGGAACATGGTCAATCTACCGATAAACAAGATGGAACTAAAGATAAGACTAATGCAACATCTGGTGATAGGCAAGGGCAAGATACATCTTCTTCCGCGTCAGCGAATGCATCCTCAGAAGCTTTAGCGAAGGAGGATGCCTTAATAGATGATCCTTGGCTTGTGAGTATTTTGAATAACCAAGAATTGCGTGATAAGGCGGTTAATAAACAGTTAATGGAAGCAAAAGTTCGTCAACATGGTGGAAAAAATGGGCAAAATTGTTGGTAAATTTTTTATATGCTTTGTAAGTTGTGTAGTTATTTTTTTAGATGCGCGTGTTGCAATGGAAATTCGTACTGAAGGTGGAGCACAGAATCAGGTGATTGTTGGTCAACCATTTACGATTGATGTAATTGTAGATGATGTCTATGGATCAATTCAAGCACCAACTATTAAAGGCTTGCAGGGTTTTGTTACAAGACTTGCTGGTTCGTACGTGAGCTCTATTAATGGAAAATCAACAGCACGTTATTCATATCAAGTGCGCATTGATACTCTTGGGTCATATCTTCTTGGGCCGGCAGTTGTCACACATCAGCAACAAGAACTTGTTTCTAATCAGCTGCAGATTGCAGTTGTTAAAGATCTTGGGATTGCAGCACAAAAAAATAAAAGTAATGCTGAGACACAAACAAAGGCATTTTTACGATTGATGGTTGATACAGAAACTGTTGTTGTTGGGCAAAAAATGAGTTGCATGCTTCGTTTTTATTATCAAGATTCATCAATATCTTTGACCAACATTGGTGTTCCGGAATTATCAGGCTTTGCTATCAAGGAAACTAGTAAATTAGAAACGGGAGTTGCTGAAATTGATGGTTCACAATATCGTTATGCTCAGTGGCGATGGGATATGTATCCGACAAAGCCAGGAGAATTTATTATTCCTGCCTACAATGCTGATTATGAGATTCCAAGTAAGGATAATAATCACTTGTTGGGTGGGTTTTTATTCTTTATGAATAATCGCGTTGATCGCAAGCGAGTGTACTCCAATGCGGCTACGGTTAAAGTTTTGCCTCTGCCACACTTTGATGGTGAAGTTCATGCAGTAGGTTCTTTTGAGTATATTTCTGCCGCAATAAAACCTGGAATGGCAAAAGAAGGCGAAGGCATGGTGTTAACTCTCGAAATTGAAGGGGTTGGTAATTTACAAGCTATAGCAACGCCAAAGTTGAAAATGCCCAAAGCACTAAAATATTATGATTCGAACAGTGCGATTATTCTATCAACACATGCTGATGAATTGCCAAAGAAAAGATTTGAATTTATTGTGCAAGGAATGCAGTGCGGAGAGTGTGAAGTTCCAGAACAACTCTTTACGTATTTTGATGTCGAAAGAAACGCATATGTAACATTGCGTACTTCTCCACTTGCTGTATCGATTATGCCCGGTGTTACGAGCGCAAAAAAAGATACAACACCGGTTGTTCATGTTGCCAAAACACCTGTGGCGATTGAAGATGATATTGCGGATATTAATATGGTTGGACAGTGGTATCCTGTTGCGCAACGACAACCATTACCGTGGTGGTTGTTTGAACTATTGTTTTTAATACCATGTTTTTACATTGGTTATCCAATAGTACTAGAAAAGTTTATTGTGTTGAGTGGTAGTTCTGCGCGTTTAGTGCGTAGACGTGCATTCAAGCAAGCTCGTAAAAAAATAATGTATTGCATAGAAAATAATGATACCCGAATGCTGCATTCTACTTTTATGCAATTATTGCAACAATGCAGTCAAACCTCTGAGATCTGTTCTATCGCAACTATGTTGCGTGTGCGCAACATGTCAGATGAACATATTAATCAATGGAATGGATTTTTTGAGCGTATTACGCATGCTGCATACGCGCAATCAGATAATAAAAATGCCGATGAACTTTGTAGGATGGCAAAGCAATGGTTAGAACGCTTAGAAAAAATTATATAACATTGTTTTTTATGTGTGTATTTGTTATGTCAGCAGCTTTTGCTGGTAGTGATGAAGAATTTTTTTTACGTGGTAATAAATATTACGCACAAAAAGATTACGATAATGCATTCCATGCATACGATATGATGAGTAAAAAGGGCCGTGCTGTTTTGTATAACATGGGTAACTGCCTGTTTTATAAAGAAGACTATTCGCGTGCGCTTGTGTATTGGTCACGTGCGCAAGTGGGTGCAACGCCGCATGAGTATGATCTTATTATGCGCAATAAAGACCATGCTTTAAAAAAAATAGGTAAACAAAAAGAGCAATCACTCTGGCACAATGCTATAGAACGTGCACAATCGCCATTGTTGTATGTGTCTTTATTCTTTTTACAGCTCTTTTTCCTTATGTGTTGGTGGTTTTTTATTTTTGTAATGCGTAAAAAACAGACAGGAATACGAAAAATAGCACAAAATTGTGTGTGCCTTGTTATATCAATTTTTGCTGTGGTGCTAGGAACGCATTATATGCAACACAATACAAATCAGGCAATTGTTGTGAAGAAAGAATCAATGCTTTTTGCTGGGCCCGATAAGAGCTTCCACGTACTTTCGCCCGTTGTGTATGCTGATTGTGCAAGGGTGAAAGAAACAAGAGAAGGGTGGTATAAAATTCAATATGCTGATATGATTGGCTGGGTTGAAGCAGATGTCATTCAAATTATATAATATAACCCATAACTTATAGCACATATGTTTGATAAACGTTTTCCCTTTGTTTATTCAGTATTATTTAGTTTTTTTGCGAGTATCATGATTGTCATTATGATACTTCTTTTTGTTGAATATCGTTTTTTTTGTAATCAAGTTCGCCAGTTGTCTTTGCTCAAACAACAATATGCCGAATATATTGATGTGTTGCACAAGAAAATGAACGACGATGTCGAAGAGCATAGCGATTCGGTTAAGGAAATGGATGATGCTGCAGAAGATGCTGTGCAAGAGCTGTATGAAGTTCCAGAAGAAATGACAGAAGAATCGCACATTATTATGGATGAAATATCTGCAGCAGAAAGCAGCGATGCTCCTGACAATGATGATGACTATGTTGATGATTCTTTTGTGGTAATTAATAGACATCCTGATTATCTTAAACAATCAACATTAGATTATATGGAATCACAAGAACTTAATGCGTTAATGACTGCAATTGATATTGATCGCTGGTCTGATTACACAGAATCATCCTATCCAAAAATTACAGAAAATAAGTCTCCACGTAGTGCTCAACAACAAAAAAAACAAACTTCTATTAAACCTGTTGTAGTGCAAAAAAAAGAAAAAAAAGTTAAGACAGTTCGTCGACCCATCAAAGAATGTGGATTTATCTGGCCAATTGATGCACATAAATTTTGGTTAAGTTCATTGTTTGGTCCACGCAAACGCATTGATGGAGCCTGGGGGTTTCATCATGGCATTGACATGGCAGCGGTAAAAGGAACTGCTGTGCATGCAGTGCGTGCAGGAGTTGTTGAAGAAGCTTCTTTTCAGGCGGGGTATGGTAACACCGTTGTTATTAAACACACAGGGGCAATAAAAACGCGGTATGCACATTTGCACGCTATTCGTGTGTATGTTGGACAAAAAGTAAAACAGGGAACAATGGTTGGTACTGTTGGAGAAACAGGATTTGTAAGGAAAAAAGGTAAAGATGGTTCGCATCTTCATTTTGAAGTATATGAACATGGCAAGCGCATTAATCCGATGCATTGTTTACCACGAATGACATGATAGAAAACATAAGAGTTTGTTCCTGATCTAATTCTTTTGCGCTCATCCTGAACTTGTTGAAGGATCAGGCGCGCTTAATTCTTCAACAAGTTCAGAATGAGCGCGGTGAGCCCAGATGTATGGATAGGAATAAACTCTAAAATAGTATAAAGGAATTAGAATGGCTCAACAAAAGCATCACAAAAAACAAGGTTTATTCGCGCAGATTTCAGAATTCGCTTTTTTATTACTCATCGTTTTTTTGATTCGTACGTTTGGATTTGGGTTGTACCAAGTTCCAACAGGATCGATGGAAACAACTATATTAGTAGGGGAACGTTTTTTTGCAGATAAATTTTCCTATAATTTTAGAAAACCACGACATGGTGAAATTATAGCATTCAATGATCCTAGTTTTAAGTATTCAACTAATTCAGCAAAAAAACTTTTTGAACGTTATGTGTGGGGTCCGTCAAATTGGACAAAACGTGTTATTGGGGTTCCCGGTGATGTTATTCGTGGAGTTATTGAAGATGGCAAACCTGTTGTGTATCGTAATGGTGAAAAAATAAATGAGCCATATATTAATGCATATCCATTGATTCATGTATATCGTCAAGATCCTGATATTTTAATGCAACGCATACAAGACGAGATACAAAAAGTATCCCGTGGTTATAAAGTTGATAAATCTGCAGTTAATGATTATATTACGCAGCGTTTGAAGCAAGAAGCAACGTGGCGATCATATGACTCAAGTGTAGCCTACGATCAACAACCGTTTTATGATTTGAATGAAAAACGTATTGTCCGTGATAAAGAGGGAAATCCTCAAATGCTCGTTCCCGGAGCACCATTAGAATCAAAAAATGGTAAAACTACACCTGATGAAGCAAGCAATAATTGGAACAGATCAGATGTCTTTTATATCAAACTTGGTACAGGTGAATATTGGTGCATGGGGGATAACAGATTAGGAAGTCATGATTGTCGCTTCTTTGGTCCAATTAAAGAAGGAGAAATTCATGGCAGAATTATTTTCCGTATTTGGTCAATTGATAGTGATGAATCATGGTGGATTGTTGATTTAATTAAGCATCCAATTAATTTCTGGCAACGTGTGCGCTGGAGCAGGTTTTTCCAAATAATGAGTTGAGCAGTTCTTTCACCAGTGCGAGCTATTGAGGTTAAAAAGCTTGCAGAATACGTATTTTATGCTACATTTAAAATGTCTTATGAATTGGTTTAATTGAAATATTTGTGTGTGGCGGCATAGCCAAGTGGTAAGGCACGGGTCTGCAAAACCTTGATCCCCGGTTCAAATCCGGGTGCCGCCTCCAAAAATGGTGTTGCCGGGATGGCGGAATAGGTAGACGCAAGGGACTTAAAATCCCTCGAGTGTAAACTCGTGCCGGTTCGAGTCCGGCTCTCGGCACCAAACTTTTTACCCCACTATCGCTGAAGCTAGCGTGGGGACCCCGTAAAGAGGGATCAAAAAAAGAATGTCCTTGTATTCAACGGGTTTTACCCCGTTTGGATGTCCGCAATAAAAAAGAGTTTTTAGTAGGTAGAAAAAGATCAGTAAAAAAATTACTTGACAACACATACTCCTATGGCTAGTTTACAGATAGTACTCGTTTTGTTTTTTGTTTGCTTTGCCATGGGTCAATAAGTAAAGGATGTTTTATTATGAACAAGGCAAAGTTAATCGAATCAATGGCTAAATCAACTAAGCAGTCAAAAGCAGCATGTAAAGAAATGCTAGAAGCATTTCTTTCTTCTGTTAGTGGTGCGTTGAAACAAGGAAAACAGGTAGTTCTCACAGGATTTGGTACTTTTTCAGTAATGAAAAGAAAAAGTCGTGTTGGAATTAACCCCGTGACTCGTCAAAAAATGACAATTGCTGCGAAAAAAGTTCCAAAGTTCAAACCAGGCAAAGCGTTGAAAGCTATGATTAAATAAGCTTATTTGTTTGGCAATCTTTAAAAGAAGCGTCTCCGGACGCTTCTTTTTTTTGATTTAGTTGCTTTTTCTTGATTGTAAGGCTTTTGTGCCGTTATACTTAAACTAGAAATGTAAGAAATATAGAAAAACTCCCATAAATACTTTTGTCCCCAGCTTTGTTTCTCTCGCCGGGGGACCTTGTGCGAAGAGTAGCGGAGCATGGGGCTAAGAGAGTGGTGTTAGAAACATGGGGTAAAACAGAAAGGAAGGATTTTATGCTTACTGAAGGACAAGTTCCACAAATTGATATTCAAGTTCAACAACCAGGACTTATTGAATCACTGAAGAATGCGGTACAGCCAGAAACAATAGCCAATAAGCTCGGTATGGATAAAAACACCCTGGTTGATATTGGTATTTGTGGGGCAATTGGTTTTATTACAGGGTTTCTCATCAAAAAATACAGTGAATACTTTATAGCATTAGTTCTTTTGATTGTAGGGCTTGTTGTGTTGCAGCAGTTTGAGTATGTTGCAGTTTCTTTTAATGTTTCAAAAATACATGAAATGCTTGGTTTGCAATCTATGCCTGCGGTAGGGGATGGATATGGTGCACTCTTATTAGAGTGGACAAAATCCAATATTCCAGGAACAGCAAGTTTAGTGGTAGGTTTTCTTGTTGGATTGAAAGTTGGATAATTAAAGGAAAGTAATGGAAATAAAAAGGGATTTTGAAGTAGGGTTTTTACGTGTCTTAGTAGAATTAAAATGTATTACGGCAGAAGATGCAGTAAAGCTACTTGCAACGTATCATGAATCAGATGTTGATCAATTTGATGAATTTTTGTTGAGTGAAGGTGTTGTTGAAAAAGAGCAACTGCTCGAAGCGTTGTCTGAATATTACCAAGTTCCCTCATTTGATGTTGTGGGATATTTTTTTGAAACACATCTTGTGCGTATGTTTGACAAAGATATGTTACTGAGAAATGAAATTATACCTTTGCAGGTTGATGAAAACATGATGATAGTGATTGCAGCCGATCCTAGTAATCCAGAGCTTTTGTTTGAAATTGGTGAAAATGTTTCGTATGACATTCGTTTTTATGTTGGTGTTGCGCGCGATATTTGTGATGCAGTAAAAGAGTATTACGATAAAGCAGATACGCAAGATTCTCAAGATCAAAATATTCGAGAAGAACAAATCTTGATGGGAGAATTTATCATACTAGACGATGAAGATGCGGACAGTGCGTATCCTCTTGATAATGATGAGGAGGATTCTTTTGAGTAATAAGGCAGATGTTATAGATGATCAATCAATTGTTTCCCGCGTGCAGGCGCTGCTTGATGATGCAATTAAACATAGAGCATCTGACATTCATCTTGAGCCAACGCGTGATGAATTACGTGTTCGGTTCCGTATTGATGGTATTTTGATTGATCAAAGATCATTTTCTGCTCAGCTGAGTTCAGCAATCATTGCTCGTTTAAAAATTTTAGCCTCTCTCAGTAGTACCGAGCGTAGAATTCCACAAGACGGTAAATTTCACGTAATGCATGAAGGCAACGAAATTGATGTGCGAGTTTCTACGTTTCCGTGTTTGTATGGCGAAAAAATGGTTGTTCGTATTTTGAATCGCGCATTGCAAACAATTACGCTAGAAAGTCTTGGTTTTGAACCTACTATGCTCACAAGATTTAAACAATTATTGGAACGGCATAGTGGTTTTTTTTTGGTCACTGGGCCAACTGGGTCTGGTAAAACAACAACGCTCTATGCAGCCCTTTCTTTTCTACACAGTTCCGAACGTAATATTGTCACGTTAGAAGATCCTGTTGAATATTCCTTACATGGCATAACACAAGCACAAATAAACGTTCCTGCAGGGTTTACGTTTGAAAAAGGGATACGTTCTCTTGTTCGTCAAGATCCTGATATTATCATGGTGGGAGAAATTAGAGACAAAATTACCGCACGCATTGCCATTGAAGCAGCGCTGACGGGGCACCTTGTACTCAGTACACTGCACACTGCTGATGCACCAAGTGCAATCATGCGTCTTATGGATATGGGAATTGAACCATTCCTACTCAATGCAGCACTATCTGGCATTTTAGCGCAGCGCTTGGTGCGAAAATTATGCGTTGATTGTCGTACAAGTCGTGCTGCAACAGTGGAAGAAAAAAAACTTTTAAAAAAACTTGGTATAGATAGCAATACGGTATACGAATCTTCTGGATGTGCAGCGTGCGATAATCTTGGCTACAAGGGTAGAGTTGGTATATTTGAATTGCTAGAAATTTCACCAGCGCTACGTGCTTTGATTATAGCTAATCCACAATTTGCTGATATATATAACCAAGCTCTTGCCGATGGCATGCAGATACTACAAGAAGATGGCGCGCATAAAGTTAAAGAAGGTATTATTTCTTTAGCTGAATATGCGCGCGTTATTTTGTAATTATCTGTCTACCGTTTTTGATATAAAGAAGTTTCTTGTATTATTTCTGAGTAGGGCTTAATTTTGGCGATTTTTTTAACCAATTCTCGCTTAGCATCAAGAAGTTCATAGGACAACTGTAACCGTAAAAAATATCCTTCGGACAGTCCAAAAAATTTACACAGTCGTAAATCGGTGTCTGCTGTAATACTTCGCTCTCCTCGTACAATGGCATGGATTCGATTTGCTGGAACGTGAATGGCCTTTGCTAAAGCATTTTGGCTCATGCTTAATTCATCAAGAAATTCAAATTTTAGGATTTCTCCAGCATGAGGATTGTGCACTATTTTTTTAGTCATACATTCACCATTTTTTTAATGATAATCAACAATTTCAACGTTATATGCTCCATCATTTTTCCAAACAAAACAAAGTCTCCATTGCTGATTAATCCGTATGCTCATCTGACCTCGTCTATTACCTCTCAGAAGTTCTAAATTGTTACCTGGTGGATTTTTTAAATCCTCAAGAGTATTGGAGGCATCTAATTGTCTCAACTTTCGCAAAGCTCGCTCCTGAATATCAGTAGGAAACTTAGAAGAATAAGCACCATCCCATATCTTTTTCGTTTCTTTGCAATTAAAGGACTTAATCATTAGAACTCTTAGTTTTTTAAGATACTCATAATATCATATATTGTATTTAGCGTACTTTAGTACGTGATACATATCAAGGGTTGTTTTCCAGAGTTTGATGACATATAACAAAGCTCTTGCCGATGGTATGCAGATACTACAAAAAGATGCGCGCATAAAGTTAAAGAAGGTATTATTTCTTTAGCTAAATACGCGCGCGTTATTTTGTAAAAAATTGTAAGTGAGATGCTGCATTAAAATAATCTGTTTGCTACACCTATTTGTCTGTCTCGTACAACATAAAAAGGATTTTTTTCTTTTTTAAGATTGTGCTCCAAAACAAGGCGACTCATATCGGGGGAGTTATTACCAGGTTTATAGGAGCTGTTTGTGTGATACAGTAGGTTGTAACCAATTGTATCAAGAATTCCGGTTCTCTCTCTTGACCGATGTTTTTTGATCAGATTTTTTTCTTGTAATTCTTCTTCTGTTTCATACATCTGTTTATTGCCAATCTTGGAAAGTCTATTGTTGAAACTTTCTAAGGTCTCCCGTCTTCTATTTCTTTCTAGTTCGGTTTCTGCTTGAGGTAATGCTTGTATCTTTTCAATTTCTCTTAATATTGATTCTGCTCCACCATTAAGACGACTGAACATTCCAGGCGTTTCATGAAATTGTTTTACTTGGCCATCAAGTTTTTGATGCTGATCAAAGGTTAATTGTACATTGCAGCAACCAAAAAGATTAAGTTTTGTATTACTAGAGGAAGAAAGGTAGTGCACTGGTATGAGAGGTACTGGGTATCTTAGTTGTTCAATTTTACGCTGGGCAGAGTTTAGCATACATTCATTTCTTGTTTGCCAATCCATCCATGATTGCCTATTTTCGGGCGTTAAATCGACACCACCAAGTAGAGGAGAAAGATTTTCCATTTCCTGGCGTAACTGTCTATGTACGGTATTATTGATATTTTCCTGAATAATAGGAAGCGTGTCTTCTGTCCAGTCGGTAAACGTTTGCGCATCCTGTGGATTTTTCTTTGAATTTGGAATTAAAATTTTGATTGGTACAAGGGGCCAGTTGTGTTGGGCTGGAATGCCGGCTTTGTTGAGGGCTGCAATGCAAGCATTATTACCAAAACCTACCGTTACATCATCGTCAAGTTCTATTGTTCCCCTAAGGACTTCTTTGTGGGAACTATGTTTATAAGGACTCTCCATGATTGCTTCAATTTTGCGTTTTTTGTTAGGCTGAGCCATAGCACTATCTGTCATTGGATGCGATGCTCGTTTCATACCAATAATAGCAAAATTAGCGGTTAAAAGTGGCAGTAGCAGCGCATATAAAGCTTTTTTTGTTATATTTTTCACGGGATTTTCCTTGCCTGTGAAGGGTTATTATAAATCTTATTTGTATTTTTATACTAACACAATATGTTTTATTATGCAAAAGGGGTTACTTGGGTGGGATTTTAGGAAAAATATGCTGCTTATTCCATTTTTCACTTTGTTGCTTGATTCCCAGTTGCCGATTCATAACGAACCAAAATTTGCTGTTGTTATATGCTTTTGTTCGTTTTTCAATCATTGATTGTTCAATATTTGTGCAGCCTTTTTTACCATTTTCATAGATAAATTGTGGACACTTGCATATTAGAATATTACAACGTGGGTTCTCTTTTTTTGTTAGTACATTGGCAGCAGCGAGTTTATTTTTTTCTGTTTGAGAAAGATATATGGTTGGGTATCTATAAAACCTTTCCGTTACACGATTGTATCGCTCAGCAAAGGTTACTTTCTTGCTATCAAATGTTGCTTCATTACCGCCGAACGTTGCTTCCACAGGAAAACCATGAATAATGAAATTAATTGTGGATCCATTTGAACAATTGTAAGCCAATCGAGCGGGTAATGCTGAGGGAAGAATAAGGCTTTCTATCACTACAGCTTTGGGAAGTTGTTCTGCAAAAGAGAGATTTTGATTTGTAAGAAGTTTTGTTTCATATTCTCTGATCACAGTTGGCACATTTTTTGTCCAATCAAGAGTAGATCCATTTTTTTCTTTAACAATTGCTATAATGGGGAGCATTGGATCTTCTTCACATGAAGTAATTCCTATTGTGCTTGCATGTTCGTGTCTATTTTGTGTTTGATAAAAAGCAGAAATTTTATCGGGATTTATGAGAATTCTTACCTGAATAGTGGGACGATCCATGCTCACGATGATACAATTGAAAAGTAAGCACGATAAAGCAACTATATTTTTTCTTATGGTTTTCATAATACCGTATTCTTTCATATGTAATAAATATCTTATTGGATTTTTTATTCAAGGTATCATATTATGTGGTATAGGTCAAAATAGCAAAGAGTATTTGTATTAGAAATAGTTATATATTAACTAGAATAAAATGCTTCTTTCAATGCATGGTGCTTCTTGTTATACTAATTTCATGGAAAAAAGCGCACTTTTATCAATTAATAACATTTCTGTTTCAGTTCTAGATAAACCAGTACTTTATGATATTGCTTTAGATGTTAATGCAGGGACCATTCATGCCGTTATGGGTCCCAATGGATCTGGCAAGAGCACGTTGGCGTATGTGCTTATGGGGCATCCAGGTTATGCTATAACATCTGGATCTGTGCTGCTGAATGGAGTAAGTATTGCGGATATGCCAATTCATGAGCGGGCAAAAAATGGTTTATTCCTTGCATTTCAGCATCCGTGTGAAATACCGGGAGTTTCTGTTGCTTCTTTTTTAAAAGAGGCGTACATGGCAGTAACGGGCAAACATATAGCCGTTACTGATTTCCAAACATTGCTTTTGGAGCGTTGTGCTCAGCTCAACATAGACTCTTCTTTTATTGCCAGAAGTCTTAATGTTGGTTTTTCTGGTGGTGAAAAAAAACGATTTGAACTTTTACAACTTCTTATATTGCGGCCAAAAATTGCCATTCTTGATGAAATTGATTCTGGTTTGGATATTGATTCGCTCAAAATTGTTGCACAGGGCATTGAGCTTGCACGTAAAGAAAATCCCGATATGAGCATTCTGCTTATTACTCATTACCAAAGAATTTTGAATTACATTGTTCCTGATCATGTTCATGTGTTGTGTGATGGGCGCATAGTACTTTCTGGCGATGCAACCGTTGCGCACACATTAGAAGCTCAGGGGTATGATGGTTTTAAAACCATAACTATCTAAGAGAGAATGTGAGAAATGAATGAACATGAAAATGTTCAAAGAAGACTGCGCACATAAAGTTAAAGAAGAAGTTATTTCTTTAGCTAAGTATGTGCGCGTTATTAGTTAGTTTTTAGGCAAGCATAAACTTTTTTTTTATTTGTAAAGGCGATTAATAAGTTCTTTATTGAGTTCATAACTCGAAGTAACTTTGGATACAGTTAGATTTTCATCAGTAAAACTTTCTTGTAAAAAACAAGATTCATTGTTGTTGCCAGTAGGAACGATATAGCCTTTTCGTATTACTTCCTGTATTAGTTGATAGCGTGACTGTTCAGGTATGATGTATTTGTTTTTATTATAAGTAAATATAACTAGCGTAAATAGTCCGGGAGACATTCTATTTTCAAGAAATGAATTTGGATGGAAATACAAGTGTATGCCATTCACAAGCAGGGCATAACCTCCCTTTCCTTTTGTGAAATATTTGGCAGGTATTATCTTGAGACCTGTTTCTTTATGTAAAGTACCAGAATAAATCACAAGATCATCTGGTTGTATGTCTCTAAGGCCAGCTTCTTGAAGTTTTTCGATTAATGTAGCATCACATAAACCCATGAATGGAACTCTACCGCGGCCACATTTATCTTGTAGAGCGTAAATGGAGTGAATTTCTTGTGTTTTGCCTCTCTTGAAAGCATCATATACTGCCGATCCATAAGTAGGGTAAAAACACCCATCATCAAAATACTTTATCTCAAAAACTTTGTTTCCATTTATTCCTTCTACAAGAAGTTCTGTATTGTCGTCTTTCGCAAAAGAGATGGATGTTGCATCTAACGAATGGGCTACCTTGATAGTATAGTGATGTACAATATCCTGTTGTCGATAATAACAGTAGTGGAAGCTGGTCGGCCTTGGAGAGCAGATTGCTTCAATAGCCGAGCACAATAGTTTCCATTATTAGAAACTATAAGTTTACCAAAGTCCCCGCAAATCTGGCCTAAATCACCATTAATTTGATACTGAGACATTTTTTTTGTTCCAAGATCAAATACTGCTACAAGAAGCCCAGGAGTTCTGCCCAGAGGGTAAAAATGATCAGAATTAAGTTCATCATCATGACTATATTGAGCAAAAATGGCTTTTGATCCGTCATTAGAAAATGCGCTATCTATTGCGTTATAAACCGAGCAACGTCTATCTGGAGTGGGAAGATCGTGGTCCCAAGAATCATATTTTTTATAGCTTCTTTCTCCATAGTTGCTATAAACAGTTTCGGGTTTCTGACTTTTAAAGTATGCTTTTGTCTTTATTCCGTCACAGTAACTTTTGGCTACTGCAAAAATGAAAAAATCATTCTCTATTTCTCTCAGGGTGCGACACTGAGGAGTAAATTTTAATTTTGGTTCTTTATTCACATGAGTTGTGAGTTGTTTTTCCAGTTCCATTGGTGCATCCATTCCAAAAGCTGCAGTGTAAAGAATGATGGAAGTGCATAATACAGAGAAGATGTTTTTTGATGAGAATTTCATACGATCCTTTATTTTTGTTGTTTTTCCTGTGCGACACCCTACTACAATTTTTTATTTTTTAGAAGAATTATTTGGAGGGAAAATAGAGAATGTGTTTAAGTTGTTTGATGGAAAATCAGTCTTTCCCTACATAATGTTTCTTGTTATACTAAATACATGGAAAAAACATTAATTCCTCATTTTGTTTTTAGGGCCACCAAAGGTCTCAACAGACAAATCGTTATCGAAATCTCTCAAAAAAAAAACGAACCAGCATGGATGATGGATTTCCGTCTTGCTGCACTGGAGATTTTTGAACAAAAGCCGATGCCTCAATGGGGGGCCGATCTGACAGATCTTGATCCAGATGACATTTATTACTACATCAAACCTATTGCAGAACAGCACACGCAATGGTCCGATGTACCAGAAAAAATCAAAACAACATTTGAAAAGTTGGGTATTCCGCAAGCAGAACAGAAGTTTTTAGCTGGTGTTGGTGCGCAGTTTGATTCAGAGGTTATTTATAAAAATTTAAAAAAGCGTTGGGTAGATCAAGGCGTTATTTTTTCTGATATGTCTACTGCACTACGCGATCACGAAGATCTTGTTAAAAAATATTTTTCTACCATAATTCCTCCGCATGATAATAAATTTGCTGCACTTAATTCTGCTGTGTGGAGCGGTGGCAGCTTTGTATACGTCCCTGCAGGAGTACGTATTGATATGCCGCTGCAGGCATATTTTCGGATTGATTCATCACAAATGGGCCAATTTGAGCGTACGCTGATTATTGCAGAGCCGGGCAGTTTTGTGGAATATGTTGAAGGGTGCAGTGCGCCAATCTATAAAAAAAATTCCTTGCACAGTGCCGTTGTAGAGCTTGTTGCATTGCCTGGAGCACACATCAGGTACACAACCATCCAAAACTGGTCGAATAATGTGTACAACTTGGTAACAAAGCGTGCAGTTGCGCATAAAGATGCGCGCGTTGAATGGGTTGATGGTAATTTTGGCAGTAAAGTTACCATGAAATATCCATGCATTGTGCTCAAAGAACCGGGCGCAAAAGGATCAATTATTTCGCTTGCAGTTGCAGGACGTGGTCAACATCAAGATTCTGGTGGTAAAATTATCCACTGCGCGCCGCATACAACATCAAATATTATTGCCAAATCGATCAGTAAAGATGGTGGCCGTTCAAGTTATCGTGGATTGCTGAAGGTTATCAAGGGTGCGCATCATGTGCAATCAAAAGTACAGTGCGACGCTCTTATTTTTGATGATATCTCCCAAACGGATACGTATCCAACAATTGATGTTCGTGAAGATCAAGTGGATATTGGGCACGAAGCGTCAGTGAGTAAAGTAAGTGATGAACAACTGTTTTATTTACAATCACGTGGATTAAGCGAACAGTTAGCGCGTGCATTAATTGTAAATGGTTTTATTGATGCATTTGTGCAGTTGTTGCCGATGGAATATGCGGTGGAAATTAATCGTCTTATTGCAATGGAAATGGAAGATTCAATTGGATAACATGGTGTGCGAGTATATTGTTGGTGAAAATCAACACAAAAAATATGTTTTTTTGATTGATGAAGGCAGCGCTATGCGTGATAAGCACATTCGCTTTTGTGTGGAACGTAATGCAGCACTTGTTGTTGAAATTCTTGTTGTACACGCTGATGTTCATGTGAATATTGATTGCATATTGCAAGGAGAAGGTGCAGATGCGCGTATTGTTGGCGCATATATTGGGAGCGCTTCGCATAGAATACAAATCACAAGCTTTCAACATCATCAAGTTCCCCATACATCAAGTGTATTGGTAATGAGGGGAGCGTTGTATGGTAGTGCGCAGGCACAGTACCATGGAACAATCCGTGTCGATAAAAAAGCGTGTGGGACTAATGCATCACAAGAAAATAAAAATATGTTATTGAGTAATAATGCTCGTGCATTATCAGTGCCAAACTTAGAAGTTTTAACCAATGATGTTAAATGTTTCCACGCAAGCGCAATTGGTAGGTTTGATGATGAACAGTTGTTTTATGCTGCGTCACGTGGTATTGATGAAAAAACAGCGCAGCAACTTTTGTTGAATGCTTTTTTTGCGGATTTGTTTGTGAGTGATGAGTTGAGAGAGAAACTTTCAGAGATAATTGGGTGAAATATCCGTACCCTTCGATACTTTTTTGCAAGCAAAAAAACTCAGGGCGAGCGGACCTAGAATTGGAATTTTTATATGGAGTTGATTTGTCCTCCCCCGCTCGTCCTGAGTGCCCCGAAGGGGTGTATCGAAGTATGCGGGGTACAAAGGGAGTGAACAGTTAAGGATAGATTATGAGTAATAATTTTAAAAAATTACGAGCTGATTTTCCTATTTTATCACAAAAAATTAATGGATATCCTTTAGTTCCTTGTGATAATGCCTCAACCACGCATAAACCCCAATCAGTTATTGATGCTGTTGTGCAATTTTATACAACCACAAATGCCAATATTTATCGTGGTATTCATCTTTTTGCAGAGCAAGCTACGCAATTGTATGAAAATGCACGTAAAAAAGTCGCAGATTTTATTGGTGCACATGCATCAGAAATTGTTTTTACTCGCGGATGTACTGCGGGCATTAACTTTGTCGTTGCAACATGGGGAGATATGCATATAAAAGCAGGTGATGAAATTGTTATGACAGAACTTGAACATCACGCAAATTTATTGCCATGGCAACGTCTCGCACAAAAAAAAGGTGCAGTACTCAAATTTATTCCTATTTTTCCTGATGGATCGCTTGATCTTTCGCAGTTAGATTCCATTATCACGAACAAAACAAAGATGGTTTCTGTGATTCATGTATCTAATGCTGTCGGCACACATGTTGATATTGCAACTATCATCGCACGTGCACAAGCGGTTGGCGCATGCGTACTTATTGATGCTGCACAATCGGTACCACATCAAAAAATTGATGTGCATCAGTTGGGTTGTGATTTTCTAGTTTTTTCAGGACACAAGATATTAGGACCAACGGGAATTGGTGTTTTATATATTAAAAAAGAGTTACATGCTGAACTTCCGCCATATGAAGTTGGTG
>DATEAY010000086.1 GCA_035288105.1 Candidatus Babeliales bacterium | reverse complement strand
TTCATAACGTCTCCTTTTTTGTACATTTAAAAAAACACATATATTCAATCTGAATATATCAAACAAAAAGGGTAATATACAAGGGTTTTATGGGTAAAATAGGTATTTCTTTACTTTTTTTGCAGTAAAAGGCTACCCTCAGGCTAATCTATTTAACCAAAAAGGAGTACTAATGGCTCATTTTATACAAAGAAGTGTCGTACTAGCATTTTTATTACAAACAAGCCTTGCCGTAACACAAGAACAACCAGAAGTTATACATATTCACCAAGTTGTCAGGGCAATCAACAATGAAGCCGGTTGTAACCCTTTGGAGTGGGACAAAAAATTTGATGATGCGTGCAGTTGTTGTCTACTCTATAATCAAAGCAAATCAAACGGAAAAAAAACTGCTGACGAAATTGTTGCCCACTGCACCAAAGGAACCAAACAATGCACAGAATCTTCCATCATTGCCCTCAAGAAACAGCGTGGCATGAGCAATGCATCATCACAAGAATTGCTCAATTCATTATCATCTGACGGAATTGTAATCAAGAAAATGAATGTTGATGCTTCTTTTTTCAATGAAAGTGGAATTCTTACTGAAACATCTCTGCCAAAATTTTTAGCACAAGCATTTAGTGAAAAAAAATTGACCAACATGGATTTCAGTAAAGAAGCTTGTTTAAAGGCAAAAAACTTGGGAACTCAAGGCGGCTACAATACATTACAACTTTTTCTTGTTACTTCAACTTGTCAGCCAACAGCAGCCTCTATGTACATTGTTAAAGAAGCACGCCACGGATTGGATGAAGCTATTAAACTGGCCACAGTAGCTGAATTTCCAAAAATGAAAGATATCGTTGCTCCAAAAATAGTACCTGGATTACCAACAATTTCACTACCGGTAGGGTATTTTTCGTATCCTAAAAATAATGCTATCCATTATATTGCGGCTATGCCTGCTGCAAAAGGAAAAGATCTTGCAACACTCATCAACAAATTCCGTGAAGACCAATCGGAAAAAAACAAAGAACTATTAAACCGTGCATTTTTAATATTAGGCAAAGAAACAGCAAACTTCCACAAACGTTTTATGCAAGCGGAAAAAGGTAAAAAATTAGGTAAAACAACGGTACATGGAGATTTCCATGTTTTCAATCTTTTCTTTGATGAAATAGGTGGACACTTTACCTTTATTGATAATGAAACAATAGCAAATTCACTCAAAGACAGAGTAAGTCCATCAGTTGATCTAGTTAAATTATTTTTTATGCCATTTAGCACCAATCAGGATTATCAACAATTTAGAGATTTAATTCAGGGCGTAGATCTACAAACATGGTACTCCATTGCACTAAAAAACTTTGTCACTGGTTACAAAGATGCGTATCCAGCAAACGAACAAAAACAAGTGCTACAAGAACTACAAAAAATATTTAATGATCCTTTTCAAATCGCATGGGTAGATTTTTATGATGAACAACTCAAAGAAATGCGTGCAAAATATATTAATCCAATATTTACTGAATTGCTAAAAAAATAAGTTTACATGCAAAAAAAAGAAGGTGATAGCAGAAAACTATCACCTCTTTCTTTTAATACCAATTATGCAAATTTATTTATCCACCCATTTGCTTAGGCAAATAATCAGCCCAACTCCAAGATTTTTGTTGTTGTTCTTGCGTTGATTCCTGTGGCTGAGATGGTTCTTGTGTCGTTGTTTGTTCAACTGGCCCATCTAATGCGGCAGCTTTCTTTTTTGCTCTATAATATTCAGATAAAGCTGCATGATATAGTGCTAAATTATGCTCCGTTCCTATACTATTCGCATATGCGCGTAAATCATTCGAACTTGATAAGTGATCAGTCCTTAGTTTCCTAACATTATTAAAAACATTTAATTCCCATGTTTTTATTTCATTATCTGCTCGGGAATACGCATCCTTATATGCCTTTATTAAACTATCATGAGCTTTCTGTATAAAACCAAACTTATCTTTACGTAAGCCACGCAATTCATATTGATCTCTTAAAGCCTCGACCGCTGTTGTGAATGTTGGATAAACAGCTTTGTCATTTAAAACTATTTCTAATGCTCCTTTTAATCCATCAACGGCATCATTTTCAGATATATATCCAGTATTATACGCAGTTTCTAATCTATCAGCAACACTCATTAATCCGTAGGCTCCTACCCCCAACAAAGCACCTCCTACAAACGTTGCAGCTCCAGCAGATAGATACGTTGCCGCTGCTGCTACACCTAAATAAGGCGCCATTGCCATGGCTCCAAATCCAGCTGCTAATTTATATCCAGTTCCAATAGAGGATCCATAATTACCAAAAATTGCCGAAAATGTCTGCGATACTCTTGCCTTAGCTGCGCCGAACCCTTCTGACATCTTTCTGCCACCATAATATAAAGCTGCTTTTATTCTTTCGCTTGCTCCAGATAAAGCGCCTTCAAAAGTCCATGGTTGTGCTGCTGGTGCAGGTGCGTATCCATATTGTTGTTGATACTGCAATCTATATACCATTTCTTTTTTATGATAGTCGGCATTTATGATATCTCGCTGCTCTTGCGTCATTTCATTCCAATTATTTCTTACCCAAACAGACATTTCCTGTGTCCATGGATACGGCGTATTTAACACAATTTGTATTGATTGACTCGGAATCCCTCTTGGAGATGTAAGTGGAGCTGATGGTGTTGGCTGCGCTGCTAGTTGAGTGAGAGGTATAACAGGTACTCTTGGCAACGTCGTTTCTTGCGTTTCTTGCTGTGTTACAGTTGGTTGCGATCTTTCAGCTGTTTCAGCTGCTGCCTCTTCAGCAGCAGCTTGTTGTTGTATTGCAGTTGTAGTTGTTGTTGGTCGTTGAGCAGCTTGTTCCCCAACGCTTCTCGCGCATACAGATCCCACAACAAACAGAGTCACCACAATAAAGATACTTTTAAACAACCTTTTAAAACCTTGGACACCAAGGATTAAATTATTCTTCATCCTTTTCCCCTTTTTATAAACAAACTATTCAATTTTGCTTCAATTTGAATATATCAAAAAAGATAAAAGAGAATCAATGATTATAATATAAACAATATCTATTATGCTATTTTTTCACTAAAAAGCCTGTTTTCTAAATAATTTTTTACCAAAAACCTCTAAAAATATTATTCGTCATCAACGGAAACGACTGATTCAACGCCGGGAACTTTTTCTTTGAGTTGGGCTTCGAGGCCCATTTTAAGCGTAATAAACGAGATAGGGCAGCTGACACATGCACCGTGTAGCTGGACAAAGACTGTACCGTTTTCAAACCGTACAAAATGAATATCCCCACCATCTTGTAAGATGGCGGGGCGTAATTCTTCTAAAACTACTTGTATGCGCTCAATTGTTGCATCTAACGATGCAGAACCTGCTGCAGACATACTTTTTACTTTACCCACTCAAGGCGAGCAACAGTTGCAGTATCGCTCATACGTTTGCCAAGAGGGATAATACGAGTGTATCCACCTGGACGAGAAACGTATTGCGGAGCAATTTCTTTAAACAACTTAATAACAGCGTCTACATCGTATGGCAATAATGCATGCACACGACGACGAACATTAAACGTATTACCTTCACGTGCTATGGTAACTATACGTTCAACAAGACGTCTTGTTTCCTTAACGCGCGCCTTGGTTGAAACTAAATGTCCGTAATTAATCATGTGAATTGCTTGATTACGAAGCATCGCTCTTCTGTGAGGCGCTTTAAGATTTAATTTTTTCCGACCGTTCTGATGTACCATTTTCCTGTACCTTACTTTTTTCCCTAATTTTACTCCCCAGCCACATTTTTCTTCGCTGGGGTCCCCATACGAAATTAATGAAGTATGGGGTTAAGAAGTTGGGGTTAAAGACCTAAGATCTTCTTAACATTTTCTTCATTGATATTCATACCAAAAGAAAGACCAAATGCCTTCATGCTTTCTTTAACCTCATTCAATGACTTACGACCAAAGTTTTTAATCTTCAGCGCGTCATCTTCGGCTACATTAACCAAATCAATAACTCGGTTAATACCAGCATTAATCAAGCAATTATGTGCTCTCACTGAAAGCTCAAGCTCTTCGATTGGTTTTAATAGCAAGTCAACCGGAACTCCCTTCAGACTTGAGTCATTAGTCTTCAATGGCGCTTTTTCTACCTTTTCCTCAGGAAGACGAGATATTTCATTGAATGGAATTTCAGTACTTTCAAGGAAATGTTCTAGCTGCGTACGAAGAACTGAAACCGCATAATGTAGTGCGTCAACAGGATTCTCTGAACCATTGGTGTGGATACGTAAAATAAGTTTGTCGTAATCAATATCTTGCCCAACACGTGTTTTTTCAACATCAAACATAACCTTACGTATTGGAGAAAACATAGCATCCAAATAGATCCGAGCATCATCTTGATAAGGCTTATCTACTGGCCATTGAGCTTGCTGATATCCTCTTCCAGATTCAACAAAAAATTCAATATCAAGTTCACCATCAAAGGCAACATGTGCAAAGATATAATCTTTATTAATCAATTCAATATGATCGTCTGCAACGATGTCTGCTACACATACTTCAGCTTCACCTTTTTTTACCAAACGCATTTTTCCGGGCTTACCTTCTTTGTTGCGAATGACAATATTTTTTATGTTTAAAACAATCTGCATTGCATCTTCAACAACACCAGGGATTGCTGAAAATTCATTATTAACACCTTTAATGACTATTGATGTTATTGCAGAACCTTCGACGCCACTAAGCAAAATTCTTCGTAACGAATTTCCAATCGTTATTCCAAAACCCGGTTCAAGCGGTTGAACTACTAATTCGCCGCATGTTTCACTTAGCGTCTTTTTTTCCCATTTCAACTGTGGAATGATAAGTGGTTTGTATTCCCTGTTCTTAGTCATTCAACCTCCTGCTTGCCTGGACCTTCAACTATCTATTACTTCGAATACAATTCTACAATCAAATGCTCTTCGATTGGCACTTGAATGTCAGCACGAACCGGAAGACGAAGTACTCGTCCAAACTTGTCTTTTTTATCCAATTCCAACCATTCTGGAACCTTAATGCCAACTTTCATTCTTTTTTCAACAACATCTTTTAAAAATGTTTCCATTTTTAATACACGTTCAGAAAGAGAAACAACATCTTCAGGTGATACCAAAAAAGAAGGAGAATAGACTTTCTTGTTATTAACAAGAACGTGTCCGTGCGTAATGATTTGACGCGCTTGTGTACGCGTTGTAGCCATTTTTAATTTATACACAACATTGTCTAATCTACGTTCAAGCAAACTTAACAAGTTTTCACCTGGTCCACCATCACGCTGTTTACTTGCTACTGCAAAGAAACGTTTAAATTGACGCTCGCGCAAGCCATACATTTCTTTAACTTTTTGCTTTTCTTGAAGTTGTTTTCCGTATTCAGAAAGCTTTTTTCGCGGAGCTCTTTGTTGCTGTTTTTCGGTCGATTCTTCTCTTACAACTGCCATAGCACCTTATCCCACTAAAAAAATTATTAACTTTTTATACACGTCGTTTTTTAGGAGCTCGGCAGCCGTTATGTGGCAATGGTGTAACATCACGCAACACAGAAACAGACATACCTGCAGATTGGAAAGCACGAACAACAGAATCTCTACCAGATCCTGGTCCTTGCATGTTTACTTCCAAATTTTTAACCCCAACCACTTGCATTTCTTTTGCTAAAGTGGATGCAATTTGTGACGCAGCAAACGGAGTACTCTTGCGAGACCCTTTAAATCCTAAGCGGCCTGCACTTGAGGAAAACAACACGTCACCTTCCATTGTTGTAATTGAAACAATGGTGTTGTTAAATGTTGATTTAACATGCGCAATAGCTGATGCTATTTTTTGCTTTTGTTTTTTCGGTTTTTTCTTGTAAGCCATCTAATCAAAACCCTTACTTATTATTTCTTAGTTACTTTACGTTTAAGCGCTACTGGGTTTTTCTTTGGACCCTTGCGTGTACGCGCATTTGTTTTGGTGCGCTGACCACGAACAGGTAATCCGCGCTTATGACGCAACCCACGATAAGAAGCAATTTCTTGCAAACGCTTAATATTTAACGTAATTTCTTTGCGCAATTCACCTTCAACTTTATAGTTGTCAGTGATTTCTTTTTGAATTGCTGCTATTTCACTATCGGTTAAATCTTTTACTCGCGTATCAAAATTGATACCAAGCTTAGTCAAAATATCTTGCGCGCTCGCAAGACCTATTCCAAAAATATACGGTAGACTATATTCTACTCGTTTATTTGCTGGTAAATTAACGCCTTCTATTCTGGCCATAATCTATTGTTCCTCTTACTAACCTTGTCGTTGCTTATGCTTAGGGCTCTTATTGCAAATCACGCGAACAACGCCCTTGCGCTTAATAATACGACATTCGTTACAAATAGCTTTCACTGATGTCCGAACCTTCATGATAACTCCTGCCTAATCCTTGTATCGCAGTACAATTCTTCCTCGTGTTAGATCGTACGGCGACAACTCTAACGCAACTCTATCACCTGGCAAAATACGAATATAATGCATTCGCATTTTACCTGACACATGCCCTAAAACAATGTGTCCGCCTTCAATTTCTACTCGAAACATCGCATTGGGCAATGTTTCTTTCACAATTCCATCGACTCGTATAACTTCTTCTTTTTGCTTCATGAAACACTCGCATCGTTGTGCTGTTCAGAATTCTTGTCTGTCAAAATAATCGGTCCCGCACTAGTAATAACAATCGTATCTTCTACATGTGCAGCCAAACTATGATCCACCGTTTTAACCGTCCAACCATCATTTGCAACATACACCTGATATTTTCCAGCGGTAATCATTGGTTCAATCGCAAATGTCATTCCTTCACGCAGAACAGGTCCTTTGCCGGGTTTGCCATAATTAACTATCTCAGGCGCCTCATGCATATTTTTTCCAATACCATGTCCTGCAAAATCACGAACAACTCCAAACCCATGTTTTTCAACTTCTTCCTGTATTGCTGAAGAAATATCGGATAACCTGTTGCCCGCACGAGCCTGTGCTATTCCCTTTTGCAGTGCTTGGTGTGCCACAGCGACCAACTTCTGCGCTTGTTCAGATGGCTGACCTACAAAAAAGCTGCGCGCCATATCGGCGCAATAACCATTCCACGAAGCACAGACATCAACTTTTACCAAATCTCCCAACTGCAAAAAACAATCCGCTCGAGGAACCCCATGAACAACCACATCATTGACAGAAATACAACTGACATGGCGATATCCCATGTATCCCTTAACCATCGATACCAAGCCTTTTGCCTGCAGTTGTGACTCAATCCACGCATCAATTTCAGCTGTAGAAATTCCTGGCTTAATCAATTGCTCTACTGAAGCCAAAATATCAGACAACAAAGAGCCCGCTTGGGCCATTTTTTGGATTGAGAGCTTATTTTTTATATGAATCATACACGTACGTATTTATTATTCGCCTATAACTTGTACAAAATCTTCAAACACTTGCTGCAACTGCTTTGATGCGTCCAGTTCAATTATTTCAGTATCATTGTTTTGATAAAAATCAATCAATTGCTGCTCATGTCGGTGATAAATATCAAGACGCTTTCTTACTGCTATTTCGCTATCATCATCTCTTCTACCCAATGCTCCCGAACACAAACCACACACCATTGTTTCAGCGGATGCAAGATCTGAGTTAGAGGACAGCGAATAAACCGCCTGACATTCTTTATTCTGACACACATAGCGAGAACATAATCGATTGACAACTACATCATCGGCAAGATCAAATAAAACAACCCTTACTCGCACTGTCGGAAACTTCGCCGTAAGCATAGCATCAAATGATTGGGCTTGAGCCACCGTTCTAGGATATCCATCAAAAATGATACCTGATGCCTTATCAACATTTTCCGCAAACCATTCAAAAACCATGGAAGTAATAAGGTCGTCATTAATTAATTTACCAGATTTGATAATTAAATCTATTTCTTTGCCTATTTTTGTTTGTTCAGCAATGTGTTTTCTGCACAAATTTCCGGTAGAAATTTGTAGCCACTCAAAATGATTTACGCAAAGACTGGAAAGAGACCCCTTTCCAGCACCTGGAGGCCCAATAAAAATAAATACGTCCCTAACTTGCTGATTCAACGCACGCCCCTACCTTTTAATCGTCCTGAAGTTAGAAATCCTTCGTAGCGGTGTTCAATCAAATACGATTCAATTTGCGCTGCAGTTTCATTTGCCACACCAACAACAATCAATAACGCTGTACCACTCAAAATTCCTGACAAATAAAAGGGCATCGCCAAGAACCAATGAATAATGCTTGGAACAAGGGCAAGCGCTGCTAGATACAATGCACCAACTAATCCTATGCGAGTCAATATGAAACTAAAAAAATCTGCTGTTTGCCTGCCAGGACGAATCCCAGGAATAAAACCGCCACCTTTTTTTATGTTATCAGCAAGCTCTTCTGGATTAAATACCAAAGCTGTGTAAAAAAATGAAAAACAGATAATAAGAACAAAATCTAAAATACCATGAACAAATCCGCCTGCAGCAAAATTTTCTGATGCTGTTTTAAAAAATGACCATCGCGTTGCAAGTAATGTCAATGCAAACATCGGTATGTTCAACATAGCACTCGCAAGAATCACTGGCATCACACCTGCAGGGTTAATTTTAAATGGTATATAAGTACTTTGACCACCATACATCTTGCCACCAATAATACGTCGCGAATATTGAACAGGAACCTTGCGTTCTCCTTTTTCAAGAAAGACTATAGCTGCGGATATAGCAAGCGCTATAACAAACAAAAGAATACCCACAAAAAGATCTAGGTATCCTTCTTGTATTGCGCCTATTATTTTGATGATATCATCAGGAAAACGAGCAACAATACCTGCAAAAATGATCATTGATGTTCCATTGCCAATACCAAAAAGTGATATTTGCTCACCAAGCCACATAACAAACATTGTGCCAACAGACAATGATATAACAAACAGAATGCGCGAACCAAACCAAGGATCAATAACTAATCCATAACGTTCAAGAAGAAACACGAATCCTGTACTTTGAACCATAGCAACAATAACTGCTAAATATCTCTGATATTGATTAATAATCTTGCGACCATACTCTCCCTCCTTGGATAACTGTTCAAGAGTAGGTATAGAAAGACTTAAAAATTGCATCATGATAGAAGCCGCAATATACGGACTAATACCTAAAGCAAATAAAGTACATTGTCGTAAATTTCCCCCAGAAAAAAGATCTAAGTATGAAAAAATCCCACTTAGCCCTGTACTTTGATTCATCATTTGCAAAAGCTTGTCAATATCAACGCCAATCACAGGAATGTGATTACCTAATCGATAAATTATTAATATTGCCAACGTAAAAATAATCTTTTTACGTAACTCAGGAATATTAAACATGTTAAGAAAGTTTCTGAGGAGCACCACTGCTTACAACTCCTTTATTATAAGTGCCTTACCACCGACTTTTTCTATTGCTTGTATTGCTGACGCGCTAAATGCATAAGCGGAAACTGTTAATTTCTTACTTAATTCGCCATCACCTAATATTTTAACAATAGTTCCTTTTTTTATGTCACGCTGCTCACTTCTCTTAGGTTTTATAAGACCTTTTTGAGATAATGTGAGAACATTTACTTCTTCACCGTCTGCAAAAAAACGTTCCAAGCTGTTCACATTTACTATAGATATCTCTTTGGAAAAGCGAGCATTAGTAAATCCACGCTTTGGAAGTCGACGTTGCAACGGAGTTTGTCCACCTTCAAATCCACGACCTTTAGGACCTCCTGAACGAGCATTCTGTCCTTTGTGTCCGCGACCAGATGTTCCACCATGCGCTCCACCACGACCAACTCTTTTTCTCTTTTTTCCCGATGACTGCAAATTTTCTAAGCAAAACATTACGATCCTTTGACCATTTCTTGAACTGTTTTTCCACGCAACATGCTCAAACGATCTACTGAGCGTAATTTTGCTAACGCATTCATCGTTGCTTTCGCTACGTTAATACCGTTGCTAGAACCCATAGATTTAGTAAGAACATCTTCAACACCCGCTGCATCCATTATCGCACGAACAGCTCCACCAGCAATGTTTCCTGTACCTTTAGATGCAGGACGAACAACCACTCTACTCGCTCCGTGTTTACCAAGAGCTTCATACGGAACTGTTGAACCACGACGAGCAACTTCAATCATTCTTTTGCGAGCTCTGTTGGTCGCTTTAGCAATCGCCATAGAAACTTCACGGCTTTTACCAAGACCAAGTCCAACTTTTCCTTGTTTATCCCCAGAAATAACAAAAGCAGCAAATGAAAAACGTTTTCCACCTTTAGTCACTTTGGTAACACGACGAAGACTTACCACATGATCAACAAAGCCAGAATCTTTTTTATCTTTACCGTCTTCTCTATTTGTTTCTTTTTCTCTTTGCATTGTCATTCTTTAATTTCCTGCTATATCTAAAATTTCAACGTACCTTCACGTAATCCGTCAGCGAGAGCTTTCACTCTACCATGAAATTTAAAGCGACCTCTATCAAACACTACTGCTTCAACACCTTTTGCTTTTGCACGTTTTGCCAGTTCAAGACCAATTGCACGAGCAACCGCAGTCTTATCACCTTTTAAATCGTCCATTTCAAGCGAAGAGCATGAAGCAACTGTTTGTTGGCTCATATCATCAATAATTTGAGCATACATATGCTTCAAACTTCTAAATACTGAAACGCGCGGCGGCATACCGTAGCGTTTTACTTTTGCACGAACACGCAATACTCTGCGTGCTGCCGTAATGCGATCTTTTTTATTCGTAGCCATTCACATCCCTATGATTTACTTCTTGCCTTTGCCGGCAGCTTTGCGGAAAATAACTTCTGTTTGCAGCTTAATACCTTTGCCTTTGTAAGGCTCTGGTGCGCGCAACGATCTTATTTCACTGCAGAATTGCCCTACAAGATTCTTATCAAAAGATTTTACTTTTACCTTTTGACCAGATTTATCTATTTCAACAGCTATTCCAGCAGGAAGATCTTTTTCAATTTTATGACTATAACCAAGAGTCAAAATAATTTTTTTATCTGCAAGTGCTGCCTTGTAACCTAATCCATTAATTTCAAGCATTTTTTCAAATTCTTGAGCTGCGCCACTTAATTCATTCGCAAGTAATGCACGATTAAGTCCCCACGCACGATAAACATTACGCAATTTTTTTTGCGCCATTTCATCTTGGTTTTGTGTAGGAGTAAGATATATATGTGCATCTTCTACATGCGCACTTAGTTCTGGAGATAAGTGATAAACACCAGAAGCCTTTGGTCCTTTATAATGAACCTCATGCCCCTTAATCTCTACCTTAACTCCATCTATTTTTATCGGCTTTCTACCAATTTTTGACATGTGCGTGTTCCTTTACCAAACGGTGCAAATGACTTCACCACCCACAGAAAGTTTTTTTGCTTTCTGATTAGCAATGACACCACGACTTGTTGTTAATATTGATATACCGAGTTGTCCAATAACTGGTTTTATCTTTTTAATACCAGCATACATACGACGTCCCGGTTTGCTTTGTCGTTGGATTTCATGAATAGCGGATTCACCATCAACATATCTCAAAACAACTTTAAGCGTTTTTTTTACATCTGAGTCTGCGTTAAGAATCACAAAATCATTGATGAAACCTTCCTCTTTCAAAATTTGCGCAATAGAATGACGCATTTTTGAATGGGGAGCAGTAACAAATGATTTAGAAACCATAACACCGTTTCGGATGATTGTTAAAAAATCAGCAATTGAATCAATTGACATTAGTCATCCTTTACCAACTTGTTTTTTTTACGCCCGGAAGTAATCCTTCTAGCGCATTTTTTCTAAAACACATACGACACATTCTAAATAACCTAAAATATGCACGAGCACGCCCGCAGAGCTCACAACGGTTGTATGCTCTTACCGCAAATTTTGGTGTTTTATTTGTTTTTTCGATCAATGCCTTTCTGGCCATCTTAATCCTGACGTAAAAACTGAATTAATCTTTTGATTTTCTAAACGGTATACTAAATGCTTTCAACAATGCTAATCCATGCTCATCTTTACGTGTAGAAGTTTGAATGGTAATGTTCATACCATGCGCCTTTTTAGCAATGTCAAAATCGATTTCAGGGAAAATGGTCCAATCTTTTATACCAATGTTATAACCACCTCTTCCATCCAATTTGGTAGGAAGCCCTTGAAAATCGCGCACCTTAGGTAGTGCTAAAGTAATAAAACGGTCTAAAAACTCGTACATCATTGCACCGCGCAATGTTACCATTGTCCCGATTGCCATGCCTTCACGAAGTTTAAATCCCGCTATAGATTTACGAGCCAACCGTTTAACAGGAAGTTGGCCTGAAATTTTTTTTAAGACATCCACTGATCCCTGAAGTGCTTTTGAATCAGAAACCGCTTCTTTGACCCCAATATTCAAAACAATTTTTTCAAGTTTTGGGACCATCATAACGTTATCCATCCCGAGTTGCTCTTGCAACTGAGAACGGATTTCGTCTTTATATTTTATCGCCAATCGTGATTTGTTCATAATGCAAGTTCCACAGGTTTTCTAAAAGATTTCCTTACACCGATTGCACGCTCGTGCACTCTTCCCCGTGTCCAATTGCTTAACGTTAACACGTGATGGCTTTTTACACGAAGAACAAACCGGCATAACATGAGACATATCAATAAAACTTTCTTCTTTGCGAATGCCACCAGGCTCACCTGCTCTACGAGGCTTTACATGACGTGTAGCAACAGCAATACCTTTAATCATAACTTTACCTTTTTTAGGCAAAATTGCAATTACAGCGCCCTCTTTTCCTTTATTTTTTCCCGAAACAACATGAACTATGTCATTTTTTCTAATGCGCGCTATCATGAATAATACCCTTATTACAGAACTTCTGGAGCTAGTGACGAAATCTTATCATATTTAAGCGCTCGCAATTCACGCGCAACAGGTCCAAAAATTCGTGTTCCAATCATTTCGCCTTGTTTATCAATAACAACAGCTGCATTTTCGCTAAAACGAATATAGCTGCCATCTACACGACGATATTCTTTTTTTGTTCGTACGATTACGGCCTCAACAACCTCGCCTTTTTTTACCTTGCCACCTGGAATAGCTTTTTTTACTGCGCACTTAATTTTATCACCTAAATAAGCGTAGCGCTTACGTGTACTACCAATTATATGGATACACTGTAACGCCTTTGCGCCAGAATTATCAGCTACCTCAAGATACGATTCTTTTTGAACCATACCAAAATACCTCTTACTTTATGATTTACTACTAGTTACGATTTCAGCAAGGTACATATATTTTGTTTTTGCTAGCGGACGACATTGATAAAATCTCACAATATCACCCATTTTTGCTGAGTTTTTTTCATCATGAACTTTGTAAGATTTTGTTTTTCTTAAAATCTTACGAAATTTAGGATGAATATATGTTTGTTCTGTTTCAACAACAATGGTTTTATCCATTTTGTCTGATACAACCTTACCTTCAAAAAGCTGTTTCGTTTTTTCAGCTTTTATTTCCATAGAAACCTCATTCATTGTTTGCTAACCACAGACTTAGCTTTTTTCGACTGCATAGCAGTCAAAAGACGTGCTGCTTGTCTACGTAGTTTTTTGTATTGAGAGCAATCTTTAACTTGAGATGTCGCCGTATTAAGACGTAACCCAAAAAGATCTTGCCGTGTACTATCTAATTTTTTTTGCAAATCTTCAATAGATAATTGTTGAACTCTTTGCATAAATCCCATTTGTTTCATAGTATTGACTCTCAATAATTAATCCGTAATCGATTCATGGGCACTAATCAACTCGTGACCCTTTTTCACTACACGTGTCTTCATAGGAAGTTTATATGCAGCAAGTTTTAAAATTTTTCTTGCTAAAGCTTCTTCAACACCAGAAACTTCACATACAATACGACCACGTTTTACTACTGCAACCCAAATTTCTGGGTTACCCTTACCTTTACCCATTCGGGTTTCAGCAGGTTTTCTGGTAACTGGTTTATCAGGGAAAACTCGAAGAAATGAATCTCCACCTTTTCTCAAATGACGCGACAACGTCACACGCATCGCTTCTATTTGTTGTGCCGTAACTCTACTTGGTTCAACTGCTTCTAAACCGTATTCACCAAAATAAACTGTCCGAGCACCTTTTGATAAACCTTTTATTTTACCTTTTTGAACTTTTCTAAACTTTATTTTTTTTGGCATCAACATGATTTAATCTCGTATTTAAAAAACATTATCGGATATGTTGATACTCGCCTTTACACACCCACACCTGAACACCAATCATACCGTATGTTGTTTTTGCTTCTGCTCGACCATAATCAATATCAGCTCTTAATGTATGAAGAGGAACAGACCCAACACGAGTCCACTCTCTACGAGCAATTTCTGCACCTTGCAATCTGCCAGAACAACAAATCTTTATGCCCTTAGCACCACCACGCATAACTGTTTGAGCAGCACGCTTCATGGCACGTTTGTAACTCACTCTTTGTTCAAGCTGTGTTGCTATGTTTTGTGCTATTAAAACAGCATCAAGTTCCGGTTTAGCAACTTCTTGTACTGAAATTTCAATATTCTGCTTTTTCAACAAAACAGAAAGTTGATTACGAAGAGTTTCAATTTCTTGACCCTTCTTTCCAATAACATGACCAGGACGACCAGAGTGAACAATAATACGAATATTATCTGCAGCTTTTTCTATTTCAATACGAGACACTTCAGCTTTTTCGAGAGCAGATTTTAAAAACCGTCTAATAGTAATATCTTCTATAAGAAGTTTACCATATTTGTTACCCTGAGCAAACCAACGAGCATCCCAGCTACGATATATTCCTAAGCGAAATCCTATAGGATGTACTTTTTGTCCCACCTTAATCCTTCTTCTTTGTACAAGGTTCTAAAACAACACTTGCATGACTGAATCGCTTACGATAAGGGTTCGAACGTCCCATTGCACCCGGCTTATAATATTTATACATAGGACCATGATCAATGCGTATGTCAACGATCTTTAAATCAGACATAGCAATATTATGGAGATCCTTAGCATTAGCCGCTGCCGACTCAATCATTTTTTTGATTGGCACTGATCGCTTTACCGTTACAGTGGAAAGCCATCTAATTGCCTGCTCCACATTTTTGCCACGCACCACATCAGCAAACGGGCGTAATTTAAAGGGAGAAATACCTAGAAATCTATTCTTTGCGCTAAATTGCATCAGCAAACCTCAACTAGTTACTTAAGATTCATATATATATATCGCTTGAATCTTATTCTTATTCTATCGTAAAGATAAACAAGTGACAACCTTAAACTTACGCGGTCATACCAGCTTTACGCTGACCACTGTGAAGTCGGAATGTTCTTGTTGGAGAAAACTCCCCTAAACGATGCCCAACCATATTTTCAGTCACAAAAACTGAAATAAACTTCTTTCCGTTGTGAACCGCAAAAGTCAATCCAACAAATTCAGGTGTAATCAAACTTCTACGAGACCATGTTTTAATGGCTTCGCGCTTTCCACCATCCCTAGCTTTAGCAACTTTTTGTGCCAACGAATCTTGTACGTATGGACCTTTCTTTGCAGACCGTGCCATATCTCACTCCGTTAACCTTATGGTTTTCTTCTCTTTATAATTAACTGATTCACGTTACGCACCTTACGTGTACGTGTACCTTTACAACCTTTACCCCATGGAGATCTTGGATGAGAACCAGATTTTGAGCGACCTTCACCGCCACCGTGAGGATGGTCAACTGGATTCATAGCCATACCACGAACAGAAGGCCTAAACCCTAAGTTTCTAATACGACCGGCTTTACCCCATGAAATATTTTTGAAATCAGCATTGCCAAGTTGTCCAATAGTTGCCCAACATCCGTCAAGCACCATGCGAATTTCACCTGAGGGCATTTTAAGAGTCACAAGGCCATCTGTTTTTCCAACGATTTGAGCAGAAACACCTGCACTACGCGCAAACGTTCCACCAGATCCTGGACGAACTTCGATGTTGTGAACCATAAAACCATCTGGTACATTCTTTAAAGGCATTGCATTGCCAACTTTAGCATCAGCTGACTCACTCGCCATAATGGTGTCTCCTACTGAGACATTTTCAGGCTTTAGCAAGTATTTTTTTGCGCCATTAACATATGAAACAAGCATAATACGAACGTTACGGTTTGGATCATATTCAACAGTAAGAATCTTACCCAAAACATCACGATCGGTACGCTTGAAATCGATAATACGATATTTTTTATCAGCACCGCCACCACGATGACGTGTTGTTATTCTTCCATACGTATTACGACCACCAGATCTTCTTTGTAGTCCAGTAACCAAACTTGGGTGTGGTTTTGTTGTCGTAATATCACTTGTCCCTACAAATGACTGAAAGCGTAGTGAAGAATTTCGCGGCTTTCGTTTTATTATGGCCATTGGAGCCTCGTATCTTTCTCATTAAAAAACTTAAAACGCATTAATTATTCCGCTCTTGGTACAGCAGGTTTTCCTGTTTGACCAAACAGATCAATAGAATAACCTTCTTTAAGAGTTACTATAACGCGTTTTGTTGTTGAACCTTGCACAATCACACGGCGCCTTCTTCGGGCCTTGCCGATACGATTTAAGGTATTAACTTTTTCTACCTTGACATTAAACAAGCGCTGCAATGCTTCCTTAATTTGCGTTTTATTCGCCTGTGGATGCACTTTTAGTACCAGCTTTTTTAATTTCTGATTAAGCAATGTTGCTTTCTCCGAAACCACTGGGCCTTTAATAATCTCGAATACATTTAAATCCATTGCGAAACCATTCCTTTGAAGTGATCCAAATCTTTTTTCAAAAATAACCAGCAATCACTATTTGCTAAATCATATGCATTTGCTTGGTCAAATGACAAAGGACGTACGTTTGGAATGTTTGCAAATGATAAAGCTGAATGAAAATCGTAAGGAGCAACAAATAAAACTATTTTTTTATTTGCAAGCCCTACATGATTCACCAGCTCTTGAGCTTCTGCTGTTTTTGGTTGCTCACTAGAGAGCTCCCAGTCCGCACAAATTACATTTTTTTGATCAAGATTGTTCGCGAGCATAGTCAACAAAACTTTGTGTTTCATTTTCTTAGCCACCTTTAATGTACGTACTCGTGCTTGCGGACCAAAAATAACACCGCCACCTTTCCAAAGAGGAGATCGTGCAGAACCAGCACGCGCACGTCCTGTTCCTTTTTGCTTCCATGGCTTACGGTTTGTGTAAGCAACGTCTGAACGCCCCTTACATGCAACCGTACCTTGTTGCCAGTTTTTTGCTAATACACGAATCCATGTTGAAAATGAAGCCGGTGTCGCTTTTGTAAATGCGGTAGTGTCAAATTCTAATTCCTGCGCGGCAACTGCATGTAGCTTATTGATCGCAGAATTATTTATTGTTTCTTTCTTACTCATTATTCACCTACGCCTTACGTACAAAGACCAATGATCCTGCTTTACCAGGAATTGAGCCTTTTACTAATAACGTTTTGGTTGCTGCTTCCACCATAACTATTTCTAGATTCCTCATCATTTGGTTATCGCAGCCCATGTGACCAGGAAGTCTTTTTCCCTTAATAACATGACCACTTTTAACAAGCGAACCAATAGACCCTGGACGATTTCCCATGGTTGAACCATGACTTCCAGGAGGCCCTCCAAATCGATGGCGTTTAACAACACCAGCGAACGATTTACCTATTGTTTTGCTGCGAACGTCAACTATTTCACCTAACTTTATCAATTGTGAAAAGTCGATACGCTTACCAACAGCAAAGTCATTTGTTACTTGTTTGAGAGGAATTTCACGAATAAAACTAAAGTAATGGTTTGGATTTTTAATCCATTCTTTACTATATTTTTCGTCCTTGAAACGATCTTTCACGCTGCCCACTTGAAGAGCATTGTAACCATCTCGCTCAACTGTTTTAATATTAGTGATATACCAATCTGCAATACTGATTGCAGTAGCAGGCACTACTTTATCGTTAGCAAATACCTGTGTCATCCCAATTTTTCGACCCCATATCCCTGTTATCATATGATGCCCTTACTTAATTTCCACGTCTACGCTAGAGGAAATATTGAGCTTCATAAGAGAATCCATGGTTTTATCTGATGGGGAGATAATATCAAGAATACGCTTATGAGTTGTTAACTCAAACTGCTCTCGTGACTTTTTGTCTATATGAGGAGATCGCAATACGGTAAAACATCGTCTTTTATTAGGAAGAGGAACAGGGCCCATTAATTGAGCTCCTGTTCTCTTTGCAGTCAAAACAATTTGTTTAACTGCTTTATCTAATAAGGTAGAATCGAACGATTGCAATTTAAGCCTAATACTTTGTTTTTTCATCGATCACCTAATGTTTTAGTCTAATATTTCAGTTATAACACCGGATCCGACCGTTCTTCCACCTTCGCGAATAGCAAAACGAAGATCTTTATGCATTGCTATTTTTGAAATCAATTCAACGTTAAGCTCAACAGTATCACCTGGCATTACCATTTCACGACCCGCAGGTAGTGTAACGATACCCGTTACGTCTGTTGTTCTGAAATAGAACTGAGGACGATAACCTGTTAAGAACGCACTGTGTCTTCCGCCTTCTTCTTTTGACAAGATGTATGCTTTACAACGGAATTTTTTATGCGCTTTAATGCTACCCGGTTTTACGATAACCATACCACGTTCAATTTCTTCTTTTTTAGTACCACGAAGAAGCAAGCCAACATTATCGCCAGCTAAACCTTCATTCAATAGTTTTCTAAACATTTCAACGCCGGTAACAGTTGTTTTTATAGGTGTGTCACTAAGACCCACTATTTCAACTTCTTCACCAACCTTTATTTTTCCAGCTTCAATACGACCAGTCGCTACAGTACCACGACCAGCAATTGAAAACACACCTTCAACAGGCATGATAAATGGCTTATCAACTTCACGAGCCGGTTCTGGAATGTATGTATCAAGAGCATCTACCAATCTATTGATTGAAGGCTCTCCAAGATCACTTGTGTCACCATTAAGCGCTTTAAGAGCTGAACCTCTGATGACAGGAATCTTATCCCCAGGGAAATCATATTTTTTAAGAAGATCGCGAATTTCTTCTTCAACCATGTCAATCATCTCAGGATCATCGACCATGTCTACTTTGTTAAGGAAAACAACAAGAGCAGGTACACCAACTTCTCTCGCCAATATGATATGTTCACGAGTTTGAGGCATCGCGCCATCAACAGCTGAAACCACTAAAATCGCACCATCCATTTGAGCTGCACCAGTGATCATGTTTTTTACATAATCGGCATGCCCTGGACAATCAATGTGCGCATAGTGACGCTTGTCTGATTCATATTCAACGTGTGAAGTAGCAATAGTAATACCACGTGCTTTTTCTTCTGGTGCGTTATCAATTTCACCAAACGCGCGTGCTTCAGCAAAACCTTTTTTAGCCAGAACAGTAGTAATTGCGGCGGTCAACGTTGTTTTACCATGATCAACGTGGCCGATGGTACCAACATTCACATGCGGCTTTCTACGCTCAAATACACCTTTTGCCATCGTTTATACTCCTACGATTAACACAAAAATTATTCTTTTTTATTCTTTGCAACTATTGCATCTTGTACGTTTTTAGGAACTTCTCTATAACATGCAAATTCCATGTCATAACTAGCGCGCCCTTTAGTCATTGACCGAAGAGTTGTTGAATAACCAAACATTTCTCCAAGCGCAACTTCAGCAGAAATAATTTGCTGATTAAACTCCGTTCTAGAGTCTAAAATTCGACCGCGTCGAGAATTAAGATCGCCGATAACATCACCAATATGTTCTTCTGGTGTATAAACATTAACCGTCATAATAGGCTCAAGTAATACCGGAGCTGCTTGTGACATAGCTGTTCTAAAAGCCATAGACGCAGCGACCTTAAATGCTATTTCAGAGGAGTCAACATCATGGTATGAACCATCATATAATGTTACTTTAACATCAACAACAGGATAACCACCTAATATACCGCCATTCAGGCACTCTCGAACACCCTTCTCAACGGCAGGAATAAACTCCCTTGGAATTGTACCACCAACAACAGCATTGACGAATTCGAAGCCTTTGCCTCGCTCAAGCGGTTCCATTTTTATCCATACGTGACCAAATTGACCACGACCACCAGATTGACGAACAAATTTACCCTCGGCATCGGCAAGTTTTTGAACAGTTTCTCGGTAAGCAACTTGAAGTTTACCTTGAACAACTTCGACCTTATGCTCTCTGCGCAAACGATCAACAACGATTTCTAAATGCAATTCGCCCATTCCAGAAATTTCGGTTTGACCAGTTTCCTCATTGTAGCTAAATCTGAATGACGGGTCTTCCTGCATCATTTTACGCAATGCGAGAGTCATTTTTTCATAGTCAGCTTTATTTTTTGGCTCAACGGATGTAGAAATAACCGGTGTCGGTATAGTAATAGATTCAAGGACAACAGGTACTTTATCTATACATAACGTATCACCAGTTTGCGCATCTCTGATACCAATAACAGCTGCTATATCACCAGCTCTCACGCTGGTGATTTCTTCACGTTTATTCGCATGCATTTTGAGAAGACGACTTACACGCTCTTTTTCGCCCGTTCTTACACTATACACATAAGAACCAGCTTTTAATTCACCCGAATAAACACGAACAAAGTTTAAAACACCCACAAATGGATCCGCCATGATCTTAAACACAAGCGCATAAAACGGCCCATTAGGATCAGATGGGATTGGAAATTTTTCATCAGTATCAGTATTTGTTCCTTCGATCGCTGGAACATCAAGCGGTGATGGTAAATATTCAATCACACCATCAAGCAATAACTGAACACCTTTATTTTTAAAAGCAGAACCACAGAAAACGGGAACAACTTTAAGCTCAGTAACTCCCTTACGAAGAGCTGCTTTAATCTCAGGAAGTGTGATTTCTTCTTCCATAAGATATTTTTCAGCTAAAATTTCATCTAGATCGCATGCAGCGAGAACTATTTTCGCATGCAATTCTTCCATCTTCTCTTTGTACTCATGTGGCACATCAACCCACTCGATGATTTCTCCATTTTCACCTTTGAAAACAGCCATTTTACGAGTTAAAATATCAATGATAGAGGTAAAATCTTCCGACATACCTACTTGCATTTGCATGGCCACAACATTAGCACCAAGTTTTGCTTTGATATTTTGAACAGTACGCAAATAATCAGCACCGATACGATCAAGTTTGTTAACAAAAACAATTCGAGGTACCCTGTACCGATTAGCTTGCTTCCATACTGTTTCAGACTGTGGTTGAACACCTTCGACGCCAGAGAAAACTGCAACTACGCCATCGAGGACACGCAATGAACGTTCAACTTCAATAGTAAAGTCAATATGTCCCGGCGTATCAATAATATTAATTTGATGATCACGCCAAAAACTTGTGGTCGCAGCAGCAGTTATGGTAATACCACGTTCTTGCTCCTGCTCCATCCAGTCCATGGTTGCTTCACCTTCATGCACTTCACCAATTTTATGGGAAATACCAGTGTAAAACAAAATACGCTCTGTAACAGTTGTTTTACCCGCGTCAATATGAGCTGCGATACCAATGTTTCGATACTTCTCTAACGGATATTGTTTCACTGACATAATGATCCTCTCTTACCATGCATAATGAGAGAATGCGCGATTTGCATCCGCCATACGTTGAACATCTGCTCTTTTCTTTACTGCACCACCTTTGAGTTCACTCGCATCCAATAGTTCACGTCCAAGACGCAATCCCATTGTTTTATCAGTACGAGTTCTCGCAGATGAAACAAGCCAACGCAACGCAAGCGCTCTTCTGCGCTTTTCACTCACTTCACGAGGAATCTGATAGGTGCTACCACCCACACGTCGCGAACGAACTTCAATGAAAGGGGCTACTTGTTCAAAAGCACGAGTAAAAAGCTCTACTGCTCTTTTTTCGTCACCATTTGTTTTTTTTACAAGCAAATCCATCGCTTCATAGACAATTGTTCTTGCACAATTTTTCTTGCCACATTTCATGACAACATTGATAAGCTTTTGAACCAATAATGATCCGAATTTTGGATCAACACCAACGTCTCTTATAAATTCGACTTGCCTACGCCTTGGCATAATTCAATTCCTTATTTGTTCTTTGGACGTTTCGCTCCGTAAAGAGATCGTCCTTGCCTTCTTTTATCTACGCCTGCGCAATCGAGTGCGCCTCTCACAATATGGTATTTAACACCAGGTAAATCCTTAACACGACCACCCCGAACAAGAACCACAGAGTGCTCTTGCAAATTGTGCCCCTCACCCGGTATATATGCTGTTACTTCTAAACCTGTGGTCAACTTAACACGAGCAACTTTTCTAAGCGCAGAGTTAGGTTTTTTAGGCGTCGTAGTAAAAACTCGGGTACAAACCCCTTTGGCAAAAGGCCCTTTGAGAAACAACCCTCTTCTTAGGGCAGGACTCTTAGGCTTTGCCTTAATTTTATTCCTACCAAATCGACATAATTGATTAATCGTTGGCATGTATAGAAACCCTCATATTATCACGTTATAAGAAATAATTTTATTATATAATCGCAACTTTTAATCCGACGCGCTACACTAAGCACCTAAGTTGACTAATTGCTATTTTACCCTCTTTGTGAATTTTTTCAAGAAAATAATTCATAGTTCACACCAGAAAAGCACAGCTCATTCAGCTTTTTTTACCCCATGCTTTGACCCATTTTCAATTCTTTCCAATGGGTACCCGGCCAAAACGACAGTGGAGGTTGGGTTAAAAGTTGGGGATAAAAGCCATGGACTTATGTTATTATTAATGATAGCTTATTTTTACGCAATTGGCAAAATAGCTTTTCTATATTTTAATCATACACAAAAGGATTATTTATTATGATTACAACATGCTTTGCAAAATTAGTACTCATATCCCAACAACTTTTTTTTATTCTGCTTGGATTTTTCGGCATGGGGTTTTTGATCGGTTTTCACGAGCTTGGACATTTTCTATTTGCTAAGCTTTTTAAAATTCGCATACCTTCCTTTTCCCTAGGATTTGGCCCACGACTAATAAGTAAAAAAATAGGCGAAACTGAGTTTTGTCTCTCCGCAATCCCTTTTGGTGGCTATGTTGAAATAGCAGGTGCTGCAGAAGTTGGTCAAGGAGAGCAAAAAGAAGCTCTTGCTACCGATAAAGGTTCTTTTGCAGTTAAACCATTCTACCAAAAATTATGCGTTATGCTCGGCGGCATTTTATTTAATCTAATATTCGCTTATTGCGCTATGATTCTTCTATTTTTTGCTGGCATTCCCAAAACACCAATCATGCCAAATACTGTTATTTCAACAGTTCAAGCAGGATCAGCTGCAGAAAAACATGCATTTCTTTCAGGAGACCGCATCTTATCGATAAATGAAGAAATTATCGGAAACAACATACAAAAACTACAAACAATTATTGAGCCTCTTGCGCTTAAAGAAGTAACTATTGTCATTGAACGCAATGGAGAAAAAATCACAAAAAACGTCGTGATTGGAAGCAAAGCCACAGAAACAACAACAATCGGAACTCTTGGCGTTGAATTTGATTTTCTACCAACTCCGCCCCATTCCCTCAAGGACGCGATCATCAAAGGCATTGCCCTGTGCAATACCTGGATAAAAAATACATGTGCTGGCTTTTCCAATTTATTCAGCAGAAAAGGCATCAACAACGTTGCTGGACCTGTTATGATTATTGCTATGACAGTCAAAGGTGCTGCGGCTGGTTGGCAGATCTTTCTTCTCTTGCTTGCAATTATCAGCATAAATTTGGCCGTGCTGAATCTTATCCCATTACCAATACTTGATGGCGGACAAATTCTTTTTTATTCAATAGAGGCCATAATTGGTCGCCCTATACCAAACAAAGTTCGCGAATACATTCACATCGCAACATGGATCATGTTTATCATTCTGTTTATTTATTTAACAACTCAGGATGTGAGTAGAATTGTAAGTCCTTACATTGATTCAGTGCTTAAATTCTTTAAATTGCGATAAGACAGACGCCATCCTTCGATACATTTTTTTTCGCTAAAAGCTACAAAAAAACACTCAGGACGAGCGGCGGAAAACTTCCGCTCACCCTGAGTGTTTTTGCTTGCAAAAACGTATCGAAGGGTTAGAACAAAAAAAAGGCAGGACATTTTTCAATGTCCTGCCTTTTTTAATAGCTTTTATGAGAGCTTAGCCGCGCGGTTGTTGTATTTCTAATTCAACCGTTACTGGCCCTTGAGCGAAGTGGGGATGTTCTGATCCTGCGTATACTTTAAGCTTTTTAATGATTTGTCTGCTGAGTTTGTTTTTAGGCAACATACGTTTTACTGCCAATTCAACAAGATGCGTTGGATGCTTTTTGTGCAAGTCTTTAGCGGAAGTTTCTTTTTTTCCACCTTTCCAACCACTTACAGTAACATACTCTTTATCTTCCCATTTGTCGCCAGAAAGAAAGATTTTATCTGCATTGGTAATTACCACATAATCGCCACAATCAGTGTGCGGTGTATAGTGTGCTTTGTCTTTACCACGCAGTCTATCCGCAACAAATGTAGCCAAACGTCCAAGAACTTTACCATCAGCATCAATATGACACCATCCAGCTGCTACATCTTCTTTGCGTGGATAAAACGTTTTATTCATATTCATAATCAACAACCCTTTACGTGAACAATCTTTTGTCATTTATTTTTTTTAAGAGGGGGCTCTTTCTTCTAAGGTAGCCAATAATTGCAAAGCGGTCAATAAAAACACTTTATTTAACCTTGTTTTCTGCCATAACTAAAAATCATCAACAGCAATATAATTGCCGTAATCCCCACGCTAGTAGACACCAGAAAACTCTGAAATAGTCCGTAATTACTCATCAATCCAGCCACAATGAACGATATAATGGTACCAACCACTACAGGAACTGCATATACAAATTGCGTTCTTGCATGTTCCAAAGGCTCTATCCCAGTGCTCGTTGCGGTCATAATAGTCGTCTCTGCAAAAGGTGATAGGTGATTTCCACACGCAGCACCAGAAAGCACCGCCCCAAGAGCAGGAAACAATATAGGTATCTGATCAAGCGTTACCGGAGTATCTAACTGTAAAAAGGAAATTAACATCTGCGTTGAAATAGGAATCAACATTGAAAATGCGCCCCATGCAGAACCAGTCATTAATGTCACAGTTAAAGAAACAATAAACAAAAGAGCTGGTAGTAAAAACAATGGCGCTGTACCTAACAACAGATAGGCCAAATAACTACCCGTGTGCAAATCAACTCGTAAAAAATTTCCCAAAATTGATGCCAAAATGACCATAATAATGGACGCTTGTATCAGCATAAATCCTTCTCGTACAATCCCTGGCAACTGTGCAATGGAAATCATCTTTTTATGCAACGAAAGAATCACGCTGGAAACCAATGCCATCAATGCCGATAGCAGCAAAATTAAAAATGTTTTATCATTTTGTCTAAAAGCTTCAATAAACGAGTTGCTTCCACCAAAAAGATGATAATTACCTGCATACAATATTCCAAAAAACATTCCGCCTATAAGAAACGCAATCGGCATCAACAACTCAATCAAGGAGTGATTTCCACTATATTCGTCATGCACATCATCTGAAGAAATATTTTGTAATTCAGACGCTTTTTTCTCTAATCGTCCAATTTCACCAATGCCAATTCTGCTGAGTACAACGAACCACACAGCAAACAGTGTAAAAACTGAATAAAAAATGAATGGGATTGTTTTTACATAAACAAAAAAAGGATCTGCTAAAATCTTGCTCGCTGTGTCCTGATTAACACCGGCTGTATCCAATTGCGCTAAAATTGCAGCTGCCCATGTGGAAAGTGGCATTATAATCACTAACGGCCCTGCAAGCGCATGAACAATATATGCTAATTTTGTACGCACAACGGATACTTTATCCGCAATTGGACGCATGACAAATCCAACCGTCAAAATACTCAAATAATCATCAATGCTCAATAAAAAGGCAAGCATTATCGATGATGCTTCTACACTGCGCGCTGTTCTCATTTTTTTTCCAATAATACGAGCACATCCGGTGGCGCTTCCTGCTACTGTCAGCAGAATAATAAGTGAACTAATCACTATCAAAAGAGAATAAAGAAAGATCATATCAATATCAGAAAAATGAGCAATAAGCTTATCTACACACAAAACCAAAGCGGGTAAAATTTGTCCATGCACTGCAATAAGTGCTGCCAATAGTATGCCAATTACAAGCGAAATATTGAGGTGATGTGTTATAAACATAGCACCGATCACTACCAATGGTGGAACCAAAGATAACCACGTTAACATTCAAATCCTCATTTTTAATTCAACATATTATCATCTTCATCATCGTAATCTTCGTCATCTTCCCACTCATCTTCTTCATCAGAATCATTGTCTTCATCACTCAGCGCTTGTTGCACAATTCCTTCGATATCTTCAACTTCTTTAGGTAAATTTTCACTCAGACACACAGCACCATCTTTAGTGATCCAATAATTATCCTCAATACGAATACCTATGCCTTCTTCAGGAATGTAAATTCCTGGTTCAATAGTAATAACATCGCCTTCTTGCAACGGTATACGGTAATCACCAACATCATGCACATCAAGACCAAGAAAATGACCAATGCCATGCGGAAAATATGTATCATAGCCATGTTTGGCCAAAAATTTTACCGCTAAGTGATGAAGTGATTGGTCAACTTTATCTTTATTTTTAAGCCAGATACCCGGTTTTGCAAGCGATGCAATATATGTTTGTGTCGCAAGAACAATTTCATACAACTCTTTTTGTCGCTTGGTAAATGAACCTGATACGGGATACGTACGAGTCAAATCCGCACAGTAGTTATTAAACTCTGCACCAATATCAACAAGTAACAAATCACCATTTTTGAGCATTCCACTATTTTGATGATAATGCAACACAGTACCATTTTTACCACTCGCAACAATACTTGGAAATGCTGGTCGTGCATGGGATGCTATCATCATGTATTCAAGCGATGCTTGAACTTCACTTTCCAGAGCTCCATTTTTAATCATTTGAATCGCTGATTCGTGTGCAAGTTCAGTAATTTCTATTGCACGGTACACACGTTCAATTTCACTCACGTCTTTGCGTCGTCTTGCCGCTGCAACGAATTCCGA
>DATEAY010000085.1 GCA_035288105.1 Candidatus Babeliales bacterium | reverse complement strand
GTATGCAAAAACAAGAATGCAGTGGCTAAAATACGAGCACGGATATCATACATAAAATCTTTTATGGTATCTCTTTTTTCTTGAGCTATTATTTTACGTAATAACATGATTTTTGATTTTTCAGTTAAATCGTTATTGGTGATTATACTGATGATTGCCTCATTGGATTCTGACTGGGCAATCGCTTGCTGCTCAAGCCATTGTGCAATTTTTTGTGCTTGTGAGTTATTTTGGTTGCGTAGATCTTGTGCAAAATTTAGAATGATTGTCTTTTTGCTTTGGATATCACTAAAAAATGCACCAGTACTCAGCTGTACACTAAGAGCGAGTATGACGGCGATTGATAGTTTTTTTGAAAAAATCATAACAAGACCTCCGTTTATTATATACGAAAAGTTCTAAAATGAAGTGCGACTCCAACCCATGTATAATAATGGGTACTAACAAACAGGAGTCGCCTCATGGAAGAAAAGTACTTTCTCTATTATTAACATTACCAAAAGCAATTAAATCTGTCAAAAGGGCTATGGATGGGTGTTTTTGGAGTAAAAATATAGTGAAGGAGGCTGCTTGAGATGAAAGGTTTAATAATTAAGACTTTATGATCGAGCGAAAGTTAATAGCTTTGAATAATCTCCACGATCAGCAAGTTGTAATGCTTCAATATATTGTTTGCGTATAGGAGTAGCCTTGGTTAAGTCTTGATGCATTCCCCAAGTAAATCTACTACCACCTTGCTTTACAATGAAAATATCAGCCATTAATCGTGCATGCCTGCCGTTACCATTGGCAAACGCATGTATAAAAACTAAGCGATGGTGAAATCTTATTGCAATCTCGTCTTTAGAGTACGCATTGTGATCCAATTGATAACTAATATCATCGCACAACTCGTGAAGCTTCATGGGTATTTGTGCCCAATAAACACCTATATTCTTTCCTGAAGTACGGAATTCACCAGCCCATTCCCAAGTCTTATTAAACATGCGCTTGTGCAGCTTCTTGATGAATGTAAGCGAGAGAATGTCTTTTTGCTTAAAAGCCCAAGGCTCAGCCTCAATGATATTCTTTTCTTCCCAAGCGTTTAGTTCTTCTTGGGTAGTGATGTGTTTTGGTATTAACCCAGCAAGTTCACCCGGTTCTAACGGTGTTGATCCTGGTGGATAATTAAACTTCATCATTGTTCCATAAATTCTTAGGATCGCTTTGCAATAGTTCTTTGACCAAATCATCTTCTTGTTGCTGTAGCTGCTTTTGATTCAACCCTTGCTGCTCTAATTTCATCGAATGGTTTATTGCTTTAACTCGTTTTCTAGCAACAAGTCGTGCTTGCTTCTCAAGTGTCTTATCAAGCGACTCTATTGGTACAAGACAATAAATAAGCTTGCAATCCAAGGCTTTAGCTACTTGTTCAAGGGTTTCTAGACTAATAGAGCCCTTCTTTTCGCGTTGTTCCATCAGGGTAACATTTGCTCTATTACAATTTAATCGTTTTGCCAGCACAGAACTGGACATCCCTAAAGCATCACGAATTGTTCTTATCCATCCCTTCGGAGGAATGGGTTTTTGAGCAAGCATTAGAAAATCATTCAGGCTTTCTTGAACCTGTTTGCGCATTAATTTTTTGAATCCATCAGTCATATTTTCATCCCTTTTGGTTATTTATAGATTACTATATTTTATAAAAATAGTAACTTATAACTAACCAAAATGTCTATAAATTGTTATTTATAGCTTACTATTTTTAGCCATAATAGCATTTAAAAATAATTATAAACGGATGGAAATAATGGAAAATGGGATAGGACGTAAAAAAGGGTGATTCGTAATGAATCACCCGATTCAATCAAAAAATATAGCGCGCTTAATCATTCAACAAGTTCAGGATGAGCGCGCTACTTATATGCTTTATGGACATGTGGACTTCGTAGCTCGTTAGAGCGAACTAGGCTTTAATTTGTTTTGTCTTCAATTTTTACGTCTTAACAAAGTTATATCATCATCTTCAACCGTCTTTTCTTTTTTAAATCCCATTTTTTGATAAAGATGTAACGCTGGAGCATTGTTTTTGTAACATGCTAATTGAATATAAGGCATATCGTTGAATTCTTCTATAGCCGTTGAAAGTAAAAGCGCTCCGTATTCTTTGTTACGAAAATTATCTTCAACTGCTAATTCTTCTATGGATCCATGACGTCCTATTTTTTGGTAACGGATGTAACCAGCTAGTTTTTCATTTTCTAGCAATACTTTTATGGTGCATCTTGGATTCTTATAACAGCTTTCCAAAATGGATTGATAAAGAGAAGAATCATCATCCGGAGAAAGCATGTGATGATTTTTATTAAATATATCTATTATTGGTTGTGTATCACGCGCAGGATCAAAATCACATATTTGTGATGTATATGCGAATGCATTTAAAAAGATAATTAAGCTTGATGCGCTTAATAAAAATAATTTTCTAAAATTAAACACAATAAACATCTTTTTCTTTATAAGTTTACTATTATTCACTATAAGACCTCCGTTTATTGCATAGTTTTTCTATCACTATTAATATTACCAAATGTAATTAAATATGTCAAAAGGGCTGTGGGACGCTGTTTTTTGGGTCAAAGCATAGCAACTTATGCTGCTAGAGGTTATTTAGACGCAAAAAAGGGTGATCCTTGCGAATCACCCTAAATATCTGTAAGTCCATTTTTTTGTTTTTCTTTAACCGGGTGCCCGGCCGAAGAGAAACGTAGGCTGGGCTAACTTAAAATGCTGGCCCTGAGTATGGTAATAATGCCATAACACGGGATTTTCTAATTTCTTGTGAAATTACACGTTGGTGACGTGCGCATGCACCAGAAATACGAGAAGGTAATATTTTACCACGCTCTGTCAAAAACCCTTTGAGGAATGTAGCATTTTTGTAATCAATTCCGTACACTTGCTCTTTATCAGAACAGAAGCGACACATTTTAGAACGATTACCGTTGCCACGACGCGAGCGTTTCTTAACCAAACGTGCGCTGATTTTTAGTTTAATTTTTTTTGTCATGATAATAATCCTTTTGCTTTATTGGGGTCCCCATGCGTAGAGAAACGGAGTATGGGGTTAAAATTAATCTTCGTCAATATCATCTCTGTCATCTGCAGAGAAGAATCCAGGCATTTTATTTTCTCTAGAGAATCCTTCAGCTTCACGCGCTGGCGCTTCTTCAAGAGAACGCGGGCGCTGGTAGGTAAGTGGATGTTTTGGATCAAGAACTGAAATCATATCGCGCATGACAACATTGTTAAGTTTTACTTTAAGCAAATGTTTCATGTCTTCAAGAATAGTTGTAGCTTGTGGAATTTCGAAACGTGTAAGGAAGAAAACACCGTAATCACTTTTATTGATTTCGTATGCTAATTTATATTTTCCCCAACGTTCAAAAGAAATGACGGAACCTGTGCCAGCTTTGACAACTTTATCAAGCTGAGTTTCAAGGTGTTTTACTTCGTCACCGGTAATTTCCGGCACGGTAAGCAATAATGCCTCGTATTGTCGCAACATATGTGAACCTTTATGTGATTGGAAGTTAATTATATAACTATAAAGCTAGCAGAGCTGCTTTATTGAGTTTAAACTGGCTTGCGCCTGTAAAACCCTCTACAAACGATAATAGCAGAAACCCTGTAAAATACTAGGATAACTGCTATTAATAGTCTCTATTTGATAGTTTTATGCAAATTTTTGGCTGCGTTGGATAACACGACCAATTATTCTGAAGTGATCTTTACCACGAACCAACGCTATAGGAGGTTGTTTGTGGTTGACTGATTCAAGAACAATAAAGTCTTCAGTATAGGTAACTTGCATCACTGCTTTAGTTGGAGTATCGTTGCCAAATTCAACAGCAGCGATATCACCTGAACGTGTCCACACTTCTGGAGAAACGATTAAGTAATCACCTTTTACAAATGTTGGTGCCATTGCGTTGTTTTCAACACATAGAGCAAACATTGCATTATCAGCTGAGTTGAATACAGGAACAAACACATCTTTGTAACCGGTTGTAACTTGCATTAATTGGTTGTTATAAGGAGATGGGTTTGATGGAACTTCTCCAACAACAGGAACTACTTTAACTTGTAATTCAAGGTCAGATTGCTCTGGCATGCTGACATTTTTATCAATGTCATCAGTGCGTTGGCGGTGTTCAGCGAATAAATCAATTGGGCTGATTTCGAATGCTTGGGATAATTTTCTTAATGAATCTTCGTTCCAGCGACGAGTGCCATTTTTAATATGAGTGAGGTAACTTTCAGACATACCAGTTTTTTCTGCTAAAATCTTAGTTGTCCAGCCTTTTTCTCTTAAAAGTTCTTTTACGCGTAATTGAGTTGAAATTGAAATCATCTTAGATATCTCCTTCGAATGTGGTTATACTTATGGTACAATTGAACTACTGAATTATTTCTAATTGTACTCATCCTAGCAACTTTGTCAAATGGAAATGAAAATTTATGGTCAAAATGAGACAAACAGGCAATATAAAAAAGAATTCCTTTGAGCATGATGCCTGGCAACAGCAGACAGTCGTGGTAGGTATTGATGAAGTTGGCAGGGGTTGCTTTGCTGGTCCAGTGGTAGCTGCGGCGGTTATTTTGCCGCTCAACAAGACCAATCGGATGCTTAAAGATTCCAAAATTATGACTGCCGAGGAACGAAACCTCGCTTTTGCATGGATTAAGAGCCGCTGTGCGTATGGTATTGGCATTGTTCATCACCGTACCATAGACCAGCGGAATATTTGGCAGTCGACGCTCATTGCTATGAAAAAAGCCCTTATACATGCACTTGAGACCACATCTGTCCGACCATCGGCAATTCTTATTGATGCTATGCCATTAGATCTCTCTGGTACGCATTTTCATGATATTCCTGTCTATTATTTTCCCAAAGGCGAGACTAAATCTAGTTCTATTGCTGCAGCATCTATTGTTGCTAAAGTTACCAGGGATGCCATGATGGAGTTGTATGATGTGGCAATTCCTGGTTATGCATGGTCAGATAACAGAGGCTATGGTACTCCTGCGCATAAAAGAGCAATTAAGAATCATGATTATTCTTTTATCCATCGGGTAAGCTTTTTGACTAAGTTGTTACAAGAAGGCGAAAAAAAAGAAGAACAGTTGGATATGTTCTCTAACCCTTCGATACACTCCTCTTCGTTAGGAAACTTAGGCGAGCACTCAGGGCGAGTGGAATTGGAATCTTTACGTGAAGATTCGGAGCTCGCTGATTTATTTTTTTCCGCTCGTCCTGAGTGTTCTCCGTAGCTTTGCGCAGGAGAATGTATCGAAGGATGGCGGATTGAAATAAAGCGCTTGACCCTTCAACAAGTTCAGGGTGAGCTCAGCAAATCTTGAACTTGTCAAAGGTAAATAGTAATGAAGCAGGAGAAGTACTTTGCCGAAGTGATTGAAAGTTCATTAACAAGTTGGCTCGCGCAAAGTTGGTCATGGGACACATTCCCTGAGTTTGGTTCATTTGTTGCTATCGAGGGCAAAAAACGAACAGTTTTTGGTATTGTGCATCAAGTTCAAACAGGCTCAATGGATCCCGTTCGCTATCCATTCCCGTATCAAAAGACCGAAGAAGAGTTACTCAAAGAACAGCCGCAAATATTTGAATTTCTGAAAACAACATTTTCGTGTATAACTATTGGCTACCAAGAAAAAAAATCCATATCGTATCTTATTGCTCCAGAACCACCTAAAATTCATTCTTTTATTACTCGTCCTGATGCAGAATTAAGTAAGACTTTTTTTGCCAGTACGCGGTATCTTCATCTACTTTTTACACATTCAGCACAGATTTTTAATATTGATGAGTTAATGTTAGCGTTGCTCAAGCAATATATAGAGCTCAACATTCTCACTCAAGAAAAACTTAATTCATTTATGCAGACCTATTCATTGTTGATTGGCAACGACTATCGTCGCATTAAATTATTTTTGCAGCGTGCTGAGCATATGCTCGGGAACAGGCAAGAGTTACTGTAGTGCTTTTCCTTGTTATTTGCTAAAAAGATTGCCTTTTATAGCTTAAATTGAGCATATAATGAGGTTAGGTCTTGTTCAACACAATGAGGTGAAATGATGAGAAGATGTAATAATTTTTTTTTCTTAATCACATTTTGTACTCATTATACAATAACAAATACCAGTCAACCATGCATTGCCATTGACGTGAATAAAGCTTTATTTACCTTCCAAGAACCATGGAGAATTTTAAGCTATAAAGATCGCAATAAAATTGAAAAAAAAATTGTTTTTCTGGAGGACAATGCTCAACAGAGGTTTGTTCTTAAATGTTATAGCAAAGAGCAAATAGAAGAAGCAATTTGCGAAGACCTTGGATCATTTATCGGTGTATCAGTGGGGGTTCCTGTTCACAAAGTACAGATGATAGAGGGAGGCCCACTTTTAGCTGAGATAAATAATGGTACTTCTTTGGCGACATTGCACACCGAAGTACCAGGAAAAGAATTGTGCAAATGGTTTGAGTCGCCACCGAATGATATTATTTTAAAAGGTGGTTTGATATCGGAAAAGCATCTGAAATGTTTAGTATTGAGTGATGATTTATGTGATCTCATGGCGCTTGATATTTTTTTGAACAACAGGGATAGGCATTGTGAGAATTGTTTTTTTGACGAAGCTGCTATGCGTTACTATGGAATCGATATGGGTGATGTGTTTCTTGCTGGTCAAAGACTTCCTAACGAGGAAAAGGCTTTGTCTGTTGAAGCATATATATCATTAGCGGAAATTATTTTTACGAGAAAACCATTGGCTGTAAATGTATATAATTTTTTGAAGACAGTAATGGCAGCAGATCTTTCTGTTGAACAAGTGAGGGCACTCAAGCGTGTGCAACGCACATTGCACATACTTTTACACCTTTATCCGGCAGAAGTAGTTTTTGGTTTGTGGATGCTCAAAGCGGAAGCTATCGATTATACATATACAGAATATAAAAAAATATATCTAAGAACACTTCTTCATTATAACACGTACTGGGTCCAACGGGTTGTTGATATGATTAGTCAACTTACTACATAGATAAAATCTGAGGTTTTTGTTATATTGTGTATACATTTTTTATGCACGATAGGACATTATGTTTAGTTTTATTAAAAATAAACTACAAAAAATATTTAGTACCGTTACGTCAAAATTAGGTTCATTTTTTAGCAAAAATACAATTGATGATGCTGCGCTCAAAGAATTAGAAATTCTTCTTATCTCCAGCGATGTTGGTGTTGGAACAACAAAATCAATCATCGCTGAGCTAAAAAAACAGATTGATTCTGGGCTCAATAGTGGTACACAACTTAAAGAGTCTATGCACTCTATCCTTTTACATATTCTTACGCGTAACGAAACTCCAGATTACAAAAACCAAAAAGTATTTTTATTTGTTGGTATCAATGGCAGTGGGAAAACAACAAGTATTGGCAAACTTGCTCATATGTATACACAACAAGGTAAAAAAGTACTACTTGTTGCAGCGGATACATTCCGTGCAGCTGCGTCAGAACAATTAGTGCAATGGGCGTTAAAATCTAAAGCTGATATTTTATGTGGTAAAGATGGTCAAGACCCGGCATCATTGGTGTTTCAAGGTTGTGAAAAATTTAAAAACGAACGGTACGATATTTTGATTATTGATACTGCAGGTAGATTGCAAACAAAAGTAAATTTGATGCATGAGCTTGCAAAAATAAAGCGTGCTGTTGAAAAACAACTTTCTGGTGAGCGTGTCACTACGCTTTTAACCATCGATGCAATGCTTGGGCAAAATTCATTTGAACAAGCGAAGCTTTTTAAAGAGAGTACGGATGTGACCGGTATTATTTTAACCAAAATGGATGGTACCGGAAAAGGTGGTATTGTGTTTGCTATTGCTCAAGAGCTTGGTATACCCGTTGCGTTTTTAACGTTTGGTGAACAATTTGACCAGATTAAAGTTTTTAATGCTGATGAATATGTTACTGAGCTGTTGGGATAAATTTATTATCAAAAATGTGAAAAAAAGAGTATTGCTAAAAGGCAATGCTCTTTTTTTGTTTAAAAATATTTATGTTATTTTTGAGTAGTTGCTTTTTTTAGAGGAGTTTTAAGGTATGAAGCATGCAATAAAGTTGACGATAATGTTACTTACTATTTTTGTTTACGGTTGGGTTTATGGTGAGGGATTTGTAGCGGGTACTCTTGTTAAAATTCCTGGTGGTTATGTTGCAATAGAAAACTTGTGTGTTGGAGATCGTGTTATTTGTCTTGATAATGCAAAAAGAACTGTTGAAGGTTTGGTAACATACACTGGTAAGAAAATTGTTCATCGTTATGCATGTATCCAGATTGGTAATGAATGTATAAATGTTGCTTGTGATCAACAATTTTACAGCGCACAAGATAGCTTATTAATTCCTGTTTCATCTATAGGAAACAGGAATATCTTATCAATACAAAAAACCAAAATTTATTCAATAAAGTTTATAGAAGAGTCGATTAATGTTTATTTACTAGGTGTTGCAGAGTATCACAATTTTTTTGTTACATGTTCAGATATTTGTGCGCACAATTTTATTCCAGCAGCTATTGTAGGAATATCGTTGTTGTTTGGTTCGGGTACGATAGAAATAGCGGGAGTTAGTTTTGGTATTGCTGGATTGGGAACATATTTTGGGTATAAATGGCACAAGAAGAATAAACAAAAGCATGATTTTGTTGTAGATTCAATGCTTTTTGACAAACAGGGAGAATCAAAAGATATTTACAATACTGATGATGCGCAAGCACCAGGAAAACCAACGGAAAATGATGGTTTTCATCCGCCTAAAAAATGGGATGGCAAGAAGGTGAAAAATCCTAATGGTCATGGTGTAGGTTGGCCTGATGCCAAAGGGCATGTGTGGATTCCTACTGGTCCAAAGGCACATAGAGGACCTCATTGGGATGTTCAAGATCCTAAAACTGGACGACATCGAAATGTTTTGCCTGGAGGGCGTGTTTGTTGAATTTAAGAAGGAAAATATGAGTAAAAATATTGCTTTATTATGTAGATCGGTTTGGTATTACTCGAGGACAGATGAAGACTTATTTTTTGAATGGATCTCAAAAATTCCATCAATAATAAAGTTTGATGGAGTAGGAGATGAGCTTTATTTATATTTTGATACTAATAAAATCTCTGATGAAGATTTAAGAGAATTATTGGCCATTTTTTTTCGATACAAAATTAATATGAAACAACTTGCAGTTTTTTTAAACAAAAAAAATCAGGCATGGTTTTTTGAGAATCACAAGGCTTATTGGCATAGACGTGTTTTTGGTATCCAAAAGAAACTATGAACACAAAAATGGTTTTAATATGTTCACCTTTGCGATTTTATACGGATAATGATGAAGATTTATGTTTTCAATGGATGAAAAAAAACAAATCCATTAAAGAGATAAAGGGTGTTGGTAGAGAATTACATTTGATTATTAAATCAAACAAAATACCAAACAAGGACTTATTAGATTTAATGGGGTTATTTGATAGATATAAGTTTGATAGTAAGCAACTTAAAGCTTTTATAAATGAAACAAATGAGGATTTACTTGGGAATTATTTCAAAGTATACCCTCGTCGAGAACCAGAAGTTCTTCTCAATGATGAGTTGTTACTTGAATGTACACCTTTGTGGTTTTACACAAAAAATGACGGAAATCTGATGTTTCGCTTAATGGACAAAATAAAGTGCATTCGGACTTCATATGGGATCGGACAAGTTATTTATCTTGTGATTGATTTGAAAAAAATATCAAAAAAATATTTGGAAGATTTAAAAACATTGTTTGTACGCTATAAATTTGATGAAGGACAGCTTAAGGGGTTTATCTCGTTAATTAGGATCAGAGCGCTTAATCCTTCAACCCTCCTTCGCATAAAGCTTCGGAGGACACGGCAAGTTCAGGATGAGCGCTAGGATAAAAGACAAACTTTTATTGCGCACTTTCAACAGCCACAACATATGCTGCCAGCGAATCAGGAATACTTAATTTTAATGCTGCAAGTGTTTGCATATTAACAAAAACCTTTTCACTTTCCGTAGTCAAAATAGGTAACTCATACGGTTTTCTATTATTAACAAGCAATTGTTGTGCAACAAAGCCTGCTTGCACGCCACTTTCATAATAATCAACACCGCGTGCCATGAGTGGACCATGTTTGACGAGCATATTATCACTCACAATCAATGGTTTTTCTGCTTTACGCGCTAAATCTGCTATTAAAGCGATAGTATTTGCAACTGAGTTATCTGTTGGCGCAATTAATGCATCAACTTTACGCAGTGCGCTCATTACTGCCGGTTCTATGTCAGATTCAGATGCTATTCCCACGGTAATTGGCGTGTATCCTATGCGTTCTAATTCCGTGGTCATTATTTTTGACATAGCAACTGAATTGATTTCAGCAGAGCTAAAGATTACTCCAACCGTTTTAATGTTTGGTAATAATGCATGCATTGCTTCAATTTCTGCACGAACATTAATCATATCACTCACACCGCATACATTGGGTTGATCAAAACTGATGCCTAATTCTGGTGATACTGTAACTGCAGCAATAATAATTGGTTTTTCTTTTTCGACTGATGCAACGGCTTGTGCAGCTGGTGTTGCGATTGCATAGATTGCGTTAATATCTTGGCGTGCGTGGAATTGTTGTGCAATAGCATAAATATTGCTGATTGAACCTTCACCATTACGGATAACAAAATCAACATCATAGGATAAGTTTTTTTGCAGTGTTGCTACAAATCCATCACGTGCTGCATCGAGGGCTGGATGAGAAGCCGTTTGCAATATTGCGATAGTCCATTTTTTGTTGCTTTTGGTGCGTCGGAAAGGTTTTTTTATGAGTAGAATACTGAGTGTGATAATTGTAATAATGCTAAAGAGAACAAGAGAGCGATTGTTTTTCACAATAATCCTTTTACGGCAAGTCATGATAGAGATAGTTAAAAATCCTCAGCTTTTACACTGAGGATTTTCTATAATATAGCAGATTATGTAATTCCGTGCACATTATTCATTGAGTGAAAAAGTCATACTTACCGGGTTATGGTCACTTGTTTTTTCGCTCATAGTGTCGAATGTTTTATAGAGGATCACGTTAAATTTGTCTTTGGGTTTAATGACAATGTAATCGCATTCGATTAGTTGTTTGGTAGATCCTCTTTCATGGGTAACTTCAGGACCTTCGACTTTATTGGCTACTGTTTTTGCATGAGTAAAGCCATTTTCTGTAAGGATCTTTTTCATGTCCTTGTTGAACTCTGTGTTAAAATCACCCATTAAAATCACTGGCCTATTTCCACATTCTTTGGTGATATCTTTAGCGATGAGCTTTGCTTGCATTGTTCGTACGTCTTCATATTTATGATCAAGGTGAGTGTTGTAAACATAAAACTCTTTACCTGTTGCTAATTCTTTAAAGCGAGCTCTAACGCAAATTCTTGGGAGGTAAGAGCCTTCACCATTAATCCCAAAGGTTTTTGCTTCCTTGAGTTCCATTTTTTCTTGATTATAAAAAATGGGGCAATATTCATCTTGTGCAAAAAAACTAGTTAATCGGAGCCAAGCAGATAGCCCTTTAATATGAGAATTTCTTTTTTCCCCTACATATCCATAATTAGGCAAAGCATCTTTAATGGAATTTAATTGATTATTAGCATCGATAACTTCTTGTAGACAGCAAATATCTGATTTCATTTCTTTAATAAGCTCGATTACACCAGCTTTTCTTAATTCCCATTTGTTTTTGTTACCATGTGTTACGTTAAAGCTGGAAGCCGTCGAATCGGCTTTTGCAGGGGAAAATTGTGTGCTAATTTGGAGTAATAGGGCGATCAATAGGTACTTTTTCATAAAAACGTCCTTACTTTTTTAATTGTTTACTTCTATCAGTATATATAAGAGCCCATCCCTAAACTAGAAAAAAGCCTTTAGAAAAAGTAAAATCTCCTTAAGAAACAACCGAAAATTGATTCAAAAGGAGATTTACACATGTGCCATACTAAAAATTGTTATGAAATTTGCATAAACAAAGC
>DATEAY010000084.1 GCA_035288105.1 Candidatus Babeliales bacterium | reverse complement strand
TTCTATACAACTTACATCACCATACGCGATGGGAATGTTGGATGGATTATCTCCTATAATACAAAAGTTACTGAGAGAGAGACTGGGTATTACAGTCGCAGTGCCCTAAGGGACACAAAGGAGATTGTGTTATTTTTTGAGAAGCAGGTTAATTTCTTGGTAACGAGGGATAGTGATTTGGATAAACATGAGTTCGTATGGTTCGACGGGCTCACCACGAACGGGATTAGAAATTTTCTTTCTCCGTTCGTCCTGACCCTTCGACAAGCTCAGGAGTAAACGCCCGCCTGCCCTCCGAAGCCTTCGGCGAAGGACGGGTCGAAGGATACGAACTCATAAAAAATGTTATCCCAAGAATTTTTTGAAAAAGCTGGTGATAAAACCATCGTTACTATTTGCTTGAGTTCCAATGATATCAGAATATTCTTGAAGTTTCTTTTTCGCATCAGCAGAGATTTTAGTAGGGATAAAACATTGTGTGATGATAATTAAGTCACCGCGGGTTTTGCCACGGAGTTTATAAAAACCTTCTCCGGAGATAACGATCTTTTCTCCAACCGGGCAGCCTTTTGGAATTTTGATGGTGTGTTTTGTTCCATCGATATTTTCAATATCAACTTGGCAGCCAAGAGTAAGTTGTGGGTAGGTAAGCATTACGTTGCATATCAAATCATCATTATCACGTTTAAAGGTTTTATCTTCTTTTACGCGAATACGCAAGAAAAGATCACCAGCAGGTCCACCATAGAGTCCAGCATCAGCTTTTTCACTGACGCGTAGTTCGGCATCATTAAAAATACCTTTAGGGATGTTTACGGTAAACTTATCATAGCGTTGAACGCGTGATTGTCCATTACAGCTACTACATGGTGTTGCTATTACAAAACCTTTTCCAGAACAACTTCCGCATGCTTGTGCATACATAAAGAAGCCTTGTTTAAAATGCATTTCACCGGATCCGTTACAGGTAACGCATGTTTGAGCGCTTGTTCCTGCGCGAGCACCGGTTCCACTACATGTATCACAACAGAAGTAGTGATGGTATGCAATTTCTTTTTTTGCGCCAAGGAAAGCTTCTTGCAGTGTTATTTCAATGTCTTTGGTTAAAGATAACCCAGCTTGAGGCTGAGGGCCTTTCTTACGGCGATTTTTGGCAGTGCCACCACCAAACATAGAACCAAAAATGTCACCAAAATTTTCAAAAATATCATCCATGTTCATGCTGCCTGGGTGTCCATGTCCACCACCCATACCGTTATTTACGCCAGCATGACCAAATTGATCATATTGAGAACGCTTTTGCGTGTCACCAAGGACTTCATAAGCTTCAGTAGCTTCTTTAAATTTATCTTCAGCTGCTTTATTATCAGGGTTGCGGTCAGGATGATATTTCATAGCAAGCTTGCGATACGCCGTTTTGATCTCATCCGTTGTGGCTGATTGGCCAACACCCAATATTTTATAGTAATCTGCTTTGTTCATAATGGTCTCCCAATCTTACAGGGCTTTTTTAGTCTTGCTCACGCGGTTCGTTTTCCTGATCTTGAACCTTGGTTTTTTTGGAGCGCAAAGCGTCTAATTTAGGGGTAAAAAGAAATTTTCTTTCTTCAAGGACTTCGTAAGCGGTTTGAATTTCTTTAAATTTGGTTTCAGCTGTCGCATCACCAGGATTACGATCTGGATGATATTTCATAGCTAATGCGCGGTAGGCAGCTTTAATTTCATCCCATGTTGCTAAAGAATCTAGTCCGAGAATTTTATAATGTTTCATGATGACCCATATAGTTAAACCCACATTCTGTGGCTAAATTGACATTTTCCTTTTGATTATAACATAAAAATAGCTGTGTGCTAAGGGGGAAGGGTCTTTTTTAATGGGTTAAGCATATTTCATCAATCTAACCTGTGTTCTTTGCGCTCATCCTGAACTTGTTGAAGGATCAGAGCGCTTAATTCTTCAACAAGTTCAGAATGAGCGCGGGAAATATTATAGGTATGTGGTCTGGTTTTAACGAATTGAACCTTTAGCGAGGGTATCATTAATAGCTAGGGTTAGTTTCTCATTCTGAGCGCACTGTTTAAAAGGGTGGGGTAGGCAGTTGTTTTCTAGGCAAAAATGGCCTTTTTTGAGCATAGGCTCGATTGTTTCTGGTACGGTCAAAACTAAGTAAAAGATCGTTGTTGGTCCAAGATTTTCTCTTTCATCAAAATCTAAAATGAGAGTTTGTTTTTTTTCATTCCATACACCATCGCAGATCAGGTTATCTTCTATGGCTAAAAATTCTTTAGCAAGGTTTTTTTTGTAGAGAGAGCCGATCAAATGATTAAGTTTTTCACCATGCCAACGAAGGTTGATTTCGTCTACAAAAATGGGGTCTTTAGATCGTTTTTTAAAAGTAATGCTACCTACAAGAATCCACTTACCACCAAAGTCTGTGCATGTGTTATCATTGCTACCAAGTTCTTGCCATTTTGATTTTAGGACAATATCAAAATTTTCTAAGCTGTACGTTGTTGCGGATGTGGTGCTGATGATAGTTGATAACATAATTTGTATCAGGCGTTTCATTATCTCTCCGAAGGTAGGGTGTGGTGTTTTTATAACCCTATCATAGTCGGAATGGAATGGTGAAGTTTTTTGTTAACGTCTATACATTCTCATATTGTTGTTATCAGTAGCATTGATGGAGATTACGTATGTAATGGCAAATGGATCATCTGGTAGGTACTGCGGTACAGGAGGAAACGACGTGCTTGCATCGCGAAACACAAAAAGAGTGAACTGATCAAGATGTATGTTTCCCGATGATTTAGCTACATTAAGATGCTTCATAGTGCCATCACGATTCAGAACAAGTAATATATGCGCGATTGTGTCTTGTGCTACTGCAGGGCAACGATCATTGTTGATGTTGTATGAATTTTGTAAGCACCAACCCAATTTTTGTAAATACCGTTCGTATTTAAGTTGATCTTCGCTTGGAATGCCATTTTTTTTACCAATCATAGACACACCATAGGTACCACCTTCTTCAAGGTGATGTAAAAAACCTTGTGTTAGTTGTGCAAGAGACAAAGGAGGCTTTTGCGCACCAGTGGGTGCGATGGGGTTATTTTGTTGAGAAGATCTTTTTTTTGTTTGAGTTCTTTTTTTGTGTGGTGCACGTTTTCTTACTGAAGGTGTCGGTTGAGCTTGTACTGATTCTCGCATTGATATTGCATTTTTGACTGTTATATCTTGTGCAAGGGGAACTTGAAACTCTTCTTCTGGTAATGTTTCATCAGTATCGGGTGAATCTTGCAGAGCGGGAACCCTTTGCTCAAATGATTGTTCTTCTTCTGTTTCTGCGGGCGTGCCCTTCGACGTGTCCGCAGTAGCTTCAGCGAAGGAGGATTGTTGTTGTGTTTCGGGTTCATCTCTAAAAAAGACTGGAGAACCAAAGTTTCCTGCACGTGCTTTTGTTTCTACCCAAGGATCATGTGTTGTGAGGTTTTTTAATTCTTCTGCCTGTTCTTGTTGTTCGATGTGACTGCTTAAAGGATTGCCTGTTTTTTGCATAAATACATAAAGAATAGTGCCGACATGGAAAAGGAGGGATAAAAGGAGCGCTATGATTGTAACATTTCTGCTGACGCGAATAATATTCATCACATCCCTTTTTTCTACTATTCTACGATATTGTTGGATAAAAATAAATAATTAATCCCCACTTTGGTTGGGGACCCAACTTCCGTTTCACTACAGTAGTTTTTTGTAGTGGGGCCCTTGTCCGGCTCCCTACAACCTCAGACACAAGCATCCTGCTTGACCTCTTACAGCGCGAATTCAGACCAAAGTCTCTTACCCCAGCTCCGTTAACTCTTCGCCGGGGACCCCGTGCAAAATGAAATGAAGCATGGGGATAAAAGCAGCCTAAATCATCATACGCGCCTCATGGGACTTTTTACCAACTTATCTAAGAATTAATTTCTCATTCGTTTGCCCTGAGTATTTTTGCTTTGCAAAAATGTATCGAAGGGTTATCCGTAAAAAGAAGGACTGTACTACGAGCCCTTACTCCGAGCGTAAGCACAGGAGTAATGGTGCATGCGAGTAGATACGTAAATGAATAGCAAATAGTAAGAGAGCAAATCAGTAGCAAAATAAGAAGCTAGTACCCATTGAGATGTCTTGTCTGAGCGCTTTAGGCTACGTAGCAGACTGGGGCGCGAGTTACATCTCATCGTGGGAATCCAAGGGAACTATTGGTATCTGGGGGTGTGGGGGGCCGGACAAGGGCCCCACCACAAAATCATTTTGGTGAAACCAAAATCGGATCCCCAAGAATATTGGGGATTAATCTTATCTTAGAGCCCATCCCTAAACTAAAATTTTGTTAAAATAATTTATCCTCCCTTCCGCTCGCCCTGAGTGTTTTTGTCCTCAAAAATGTATCGAAGGGTAATTTTAAGAATGATTAATCTTGAAAACCTCAACAATAAAAATAATATAAAAACATCGAAAATTTTAATTAAATTACACCCTTCGATACATTTTTGCAAAGCAAAAACACTCAGGGCGAGCGGAAGGGAGTAGTCTGCATTGCGGATTAAGACATTTTTCTGAGTTCAGGGATAGGCTCTTAATCAGAGATTAAATTTTCAATATAAAAACTTTACCCTGTTTTTTAACCAAAGACCATTGTTCATGAATAGTATGAGTACCGCCACTAGGGTTGCACAAAAAGCGAATAATTTCATCCAAAAAGGCTTGTGTAGTAGGGAATTGCACATTGTTGTGAATTAACCACAATATGATAATGCGGTGGCGCAATGATGGATTAGTTGCGATAAATGGCGATACATTTAGTGTGCGTTTATCGTCTATGGTTTCAATAAGATTATGTAATGTTGTCAGAGCAATTTCATTAAGCAATGCATCATCTTGTTGTATACGATTGAGTGTTGTGAGAAAGTTGTTATTCCAACGTTCATCACATGCAGTAAGTGCTGGTAGCACTGTTGAGCGGATGCGGTTGCGAAGATAATTGGGAGATGCGTTGCTTGCATCAACAGCATATGTAATGTTGTGTGTGTTGAGCCATTGTAAAATGTCGGCTTTATTTGTTTCTAGTAATGGTCGAATGTAAAGACCATGTTTTGGATGCATACCAGTTAAACCTGCAAGACTTGTTCCGCGAATTAAGCGAATAAAAAATGTTTCTTGTTGATCTTGTGCATGGTGACCCAGTGCAATGCTGTGTGCATTGTGTTCGTGCAAAACACTTTGCAAAAATTGACGACGCATATGACGTGCAAATTCTTCTTTTGAACCGTTGTATTTTTTGTTTTGAGATAGTGATGACAGTTTTGCTGTAACAAAGGGAATGTTGAATTGTGCTGCAATGGTTTGGCAGAGTTGTTGTTCGCTGTCAGCTTCCGCGCGCCATTCATGATTAAGATGTGCGGCAATAAGAGTCAGATTATATTTTTCTTGCAATGCAACAAACGTGTGTAACAAAAATACAGAATCGGGCCCTCCTGAGAGCCCGATGATAATTGTGTCGTTACGCTTAATGAGCGTATGTTTTGTGATAAATTGTTTGATTGTTTCCAAAATACTCATTATGTGAACTTTTTCCCGTTCGCCCTGAGTGTTCTACGAAGCTTTGCGTAGTAGAATGTATCGAAGGGTTAATTTTAAATATCATCCTTCGATACATTTTTGAGGACAAAAACACTCAGGACGAGCGGAAATTAAAATTATTTTTTAGTTGTTTTTTACACATCCAAGTTTTTAGCAAATTTACCAAAATCTTCGATATATTCTTTTCTACCTTTTACATCCTCACCCATCAATGTGGAGAACCATCTATCAGCTTCAAGAGAATCTTCAATGGTAACTTTAAGCAACGATCGTGTTTTGTTATCCATTGCTGTTTCCCACAATTGATCAGGGTTCATTTCACCAAGACCTTTATAGCGTTGAATGTTCATGAACGGTTTGCTGATTGCTTTAATTGCAGCAAGAAAATCAGTTGCACCAATACCGCTAATTGCTCGTTCTTTTCCGATAATAGAAAGATTCCAATCGTTATCTTGAATAAGGGCAAGTTTTGCTAAAATGTGTACAGCTTTCTTTACTTCCGATGCGGTAAAGAAGTTCAGTGGAATATCCCAATGCTTACTCATCATTTTGAATGAAATTCGTGAGTAAAGCGGACGATTATCCGTTTGATCAAAATCATTATCTATTTGCTGAGAAGGATCAATGAGTTCTGCTTCTTCCAGTTTAACTACATACCCAGGGAAGAATTTTTTGAGATTTCCAACTAATTGTTCAGTACCATTTTCTTTTTCCCATGGATATTTGTGTAGTGCTGCAATAAGAGCATTGCATTGATCAAAGGAAATTTTAAAATCGATACTGGTGCTATTTAATTTTGTGTCATATTCCTGAATGTCATTGAGCAATGTTGATAGCGTAGCAGCATCAACTTCTTTGTTTCCTGTTGTGAGCACTGTTTGTTCTTGTGCCCAATCAAACAAGAAGTTTATGAATGCAGCATCATCTTTAAGATATTGCTCTTTTTTACCAATTTTTGCCTTGTACAATGGTGGTTGAGCAATATACAAATATCCATGATCAATAAGTGGACGCATGTATCTAAAGAAGAATGTGAGTAACAACGTTCTAATGTGTGAACCATCAACGTCAGCATCGGTCATGAGGATAATTTTATGATAGCGTGCTTTATTAAAATCAAAATCTGCACCGATTCCACTACCAATTGCTGATACAAGAGCCTTGATTTCATCATTGGAAAGTATTTTATCAAGACGAGCTTTTTCAACGTTCAAAATTTTACCTTTGAGTGGTAAAATTGCTTGGTTGCTACGATCGCGTCCTTGTTTAGCAGAACCGCCTGCAGAATCACCCTCAACGATGAAAATTTCAGTGAGTGCTGGGTCTTCCAGAGTACAATCGGCTAATTTTCCCGGTAAAATCATTCCTTCAAGAACTGTTTTTCTGCGTGTTAGATCGCGAGCTTTACGAGCTGCTTCACGGGCGCTACGAGCAATATCAGCTTTGAGGACAATTTTTTTTGCGACAGTTGGGTTTTCTTCAAAGAAGATATCAAGATATGCGAATAACCATGATTCAACAATACCTTTTACTTCACTGTTTCCTAATTTTGTTTTTGTTTGGCCTTCAAACTGTGGTTCAGGTACTTTGATACTCAAGACACACACAAGTCCTTCACGCACGTCTTCACTTGAAAAGGCATCGCTACCTTTGAGCACACCAAATTCTTGTGCTTTTTTATTGCACACTTTGGTTAATGCACCTTTAAGGCCAGAAAGATGTGTTCCGCCTTCTATGGTGTTAATATTGTTAACAAACGAAAAGAGTTGTTCACCGTAGCCATCATTATATTGTAATGCAGCTTCAAGGACATACTTGTCGTCAGTTTTTGCACAATAGATGACTTCAGGGAATATGGGAGACTTTTTTTCGTTAATATGCTCAACAAAAGAAACAATACCGCCTGCAAAATGGAATTCGTGGTGTTTGTTGTGGCGTTCATCAGAGATGCTGATGCGTACGTTTTTATTTAAGAACGCAAGTTCACGCAGACGTGATGATAATGTTTCAAAACTTAAGTTAGTACCTTCAGTAAAAATTTCGGCATCTGGTTTAAAGTGAACAAGAGTTCCACGTTTTTCGGTTGTGCCAATAATTTCTAATGATTTTACCGGTTTGCCGCGATGAAATTCTTGGAAATAGATATTACCTTTTTGAAAGACGGTAACGCGTGTCCATTCTGAAAGTGCGTTCACAACAGAGATACCAACACCATGTAAACCACCAGAAAATTGATAAGTATCTTTGTCGAATTTTCCACCTGCGTGTAATTTGGTCAGAACTACTTCAACGGCTGATACTTTTTCAGTTGGATGAATGTCTGTTGGAATACCACGACCATTATCTTCTACTGAGCATGAACTATCTTCATGCAATATTACATTAACCGTATCACAGTAACCTGCAAGAGCTTCATCAATAGAGTTATCAACAACTTCATACACTAAATGATGTAAACCCTGAGGACCTGTTGAGCCAATGTACATAGCAGGTCTTTTTCTGACCGCTTCAAGACCTTCCATCACTCGAATGGATTGCGCTGCATATTCTTTTACTGGTTTTGTCATAAAATTTACCGACCCTTTCTTTTTGGGTTACTCAAAAATGGGTGAATTTTTTAATTTTTATCTAAAGCATAAGTTGCTAGAATAAATGATTCAATCCTAATAAATCTTTTTAATTCGGTCTTTACTAGGGGTCCCCATGTGAAATAACATGTAACATGGGGTATAAGATAGTTATTTCATAATATGTTTATATTATACTTCAAAAGAGAAAAAAAATGAATTAATATAACAGGTCCGGTTTTGTCCTCTTTGTAAATATATGAGATGGATTGCGTGTTTAAAATGGTGGGGGGAAAATGTTAGAAACCATCTTTGGAAAAGAAAAAGATCTATTTTTTATGCAAGAAGCTCTTGAGCAAGCACAACGTGCGTACGAGATTGATGAAGTGCCTATTGGGGCTGTGATAGTCAATGAGGAAGGAGAGATTGTAGGGTATGGATACAATAGCGTTGAACGTGATTGTACACAACGATCGCATGCTGAAGCCGTGGCGATAGAAGAAGCTGGTAAGGCATTAGGTGATTGGCGACTTAATGGTCACTGGTTGTATGTAACGCTGGAACCATGTTCAATGTGTATGGGACTTATTAAATTGAGTCGTTTGGATGGAATTGTCTATGGCGCAGCATCTCCTCTGTTTGGTTTTCGTCTTGACAATCAGGATGATCTTTGGGTATACAAAAAGGATGCATTTTCAATTATTGAAGGTGTTAAAGGAGAAGAGTCTGCGGCATTGTTAAAAAATTTTTTTCATAAAAAAAGGGAAAAAAGTGAATGAGAAGCATAATTTAAAAAAAATTGAAGCAGATCTGCTCAAGCGCAAGTTAGAACTTGAGCAAAAATTAACAGAAATGTCCAAAGAACAGTTCTCTGACGGTCAAGTGCAAGATCCGGGCGATCAGGCGTTGACGGCGACCATGGAATCATTGAGAATGTCTTTACAAGATGCTGAGGTTGAGGAATACCGTGGCATAGCAAAAGCTCTGGAACGTATAAAAGAAGGTACCTACGGACTATGTGTTGATTGTGGCAATCCTATTTCGGAAAAACGGCTACAATCTTTCCCCGGTACCATGCGTTGTTTAGCATGCCAAGAGAACTTTGAAGAAAGACCTGGTCTATAGCCCAACTTTCGCTGAAGCTGCAGTCGGGCACACGTTGGAAAGAATTTGAGATGGATTAAGCTGATGAGCGTAGCATGGATTGGACGATTTCCGTTGTAAAAGGTCTGGGGTAAAAGAGGTTTTAGGCTTGCCTAGTTTTTGACAATTAATTTTTATATACCTATACTAATTAACAAAATCATTGTATTTAAAAGATTTCCTGTTAAATCATATCAGAAGGTTATAGTGCGATATGGCAAAAAAACAAACAAATACCGCTAATGCTCCTGTTGCTCATGGCGTAGGACGTCGAAAAACTGCGGTTGCGCGCATATGGTTGCGTCGTGGCGATGGTCAAATTAGAGTGAACGGACAAGATCATTTGAGCTATTTTGACACAAAAATAGCAGCTGATATGGCAGCAACTCCATTCAGAGTGTGTCCGGGCTTAAACTTTAATGCTGAAGTTAATGTGTGTGGTGGTGGTAAAATAGCGCAAGCTGATGCCGTAAAATTGGGAATTGCGCGTGCATTTGTTGAATTTGATGAAAATGCAAAGCCTATTTTGAAAAAACATGGTCTTATGACTGTTGATGCTCGTAAAAAAGAGCGTAAAAAATATGGTCAAAAAGCTGCTCGTCGTAAGTTCCAGTTCGTAAAACGTTAATAGTTTTATACTCGAAATTTTGTAGCCCCATGCTTGACTACTCTTAGGCATGGGGTATCTTAATATAGTTGTTGTGATCCGATTAAAGTCTTATCTCGCGCTCGAGGATATCCTTCAACAAGTTCAGGACGAGCGCTGAGAATATCTGAAAAGTCGGTTTATTTGATAAAAAAGAGTTTTAAAAAAGGGAGCGTGGGGCTAAAGTGTGCACTGTTGTGGGCTACGTAGGAAAATCTTTTTGTAGTGCATTTATTTTTGAAGGACTTGCTCGATTAGAATACCGTGGATATGATTCTGCCGGTTTTGCCTGTCTTGATCCCATTAATCAAAAGCTTTTATATTCCAAATCATCTGGTCAGTTAATTAATCTGGTGGAACGTGTGCAGCGAGATCCCATCGATGGTTTTTTAGGAATTGGCCACACGCGATGGTCAACACATGGTGATACATCGCAAGAAAATGCTCATCCTCATTTTGATTGTTTCAAAAATATTTCGGTCGTACACAATGGCATTGTTGAAAATCATGACGTGCTGCGTAGTCAATTGCTCAAATCGGGACATATTTTTAGTTCTGATACAGATACAGAGGTTATTGCTCATTTGTTTGAAGATTTAGCGCATACATCAATAATTGTGCCTTCTAGTATCAGTGCTATTATGCAACAGTTGCATGGAGCATATGCGTTTTTGGTAATGATGGAGTCTTTTCCTGAATATCTTATTGCAGTGCGCAAAAGGTCTCCGTTGTGTGTTGGTATTGGTGATGGAGAGATGTTTGTAGCATCGGATGTTATTGCATTTTCAGACAAGACAAATAAAGTGATTTTTTTGCCCGATGAAAGCTTTGCTGTTATTTCAAAAAAAGAGATAAAAATATACGATTTTGCTGGCAATGAATTACCTGTTGTGATTCAAGCTGTTGCAGCAACTTTTGAGCGTTCCGAAAAAAATGGATATGAGCATTTTATGCTCAAAGAGATTTACGAACAAAGGAACGCTATTATTAAAACAGTTAATTCTTTGCAAGCATTGCAACCGTTGTTATGGAATCAATTAGCTTTGACTGTCGGCCAAGTGCAAAATATTGCGCATATATATTTGTTAGCATGTGGTACTTCATGGCATGCTGCGCGTATTGCGCAGTTTTTTTTTGAAGCAATTACACATGTTCCTGTAACGGTATGTTTAGCTTCAGAATTTAGACACGCTTCTTTTTTTGCTCAAAAAAATGCACTGTATGTGGTTATTTCTCAATCAGGTGAAACGGCTGATACGCTTGAAGCATTGCGATTGATTAATGCTTATGGATTATCTACAGTTGCTCTGACTAATGTTGCAACAAGTACTATTGTGCGCGAGGCGAATGGTTTTTTGTTAACTCATGCAGGGCCAGAAGTTGCAGTTGCTTCAACAAAGGCATTTTCTACACAGTTAGCATCGCTCTACTGGTTAGCACATTATATTGCGGTTGAAAAAGGTGTAATAACACACAAAGATTTGCTACGAGCAGAATGCGATTTGTTTTCAGTAGCACATGTGCTTGAGAGTTCTTTGGAGCAGCATAAATATGCAATTGATCATATACATGCTGCGTGCTATGCGCAGTTCGATAAAGCATTATTTTTGGGTAGACACATCAGCTATCCGCTCGCGATGGAAAGTGCACTCAAATTAAAAGAAGTGGCGTATGTGTTTGCCGAAAGTTATCCAGCTGGTGAACTTAAGCACGGTCCGCTTGCGTTAGTTGATAACAATATGCCGGTGTACGTTTTTTCTCACGGTGATCCTGTTATTTACCAAAAACTTCTTTCCAACGCGCATGAAGTTAAAGCGCGTGGTGGTCGTGTAATTGTTTTTGCATATGAAGGTCAAACAGAATTATGTGCATTAGCAGAAACATCATTTATTATTTCAAATAACGTACCAGCGTTACTTGGTCCGCTCGCAATAATTGGTCTTGTACAATACTTTGTCTATGCAATTGCAAAAGAGCGCGGATGTCCTATCGACAAGCCGCGCAATTTAGCTAAATCAGTAACTGTTGAATAAAAAAATCAGAAAAAGTTCAAGTGTTTTTTTTGTTAGATATGCTAGATTTTCGACCAAAATTGGTCCAAGTTAACCTTGATTTTCGACCAAAAGTGTGTAGAATTAATATTGAATTTCGACCAAAAATATATAAAATTAACCTTGCATTACAACCAAAAAAGTTAGGATAATTACAATGAAACGCATTATTGACTTCTACTTACATAATTGGAAAACTGATCAATATCACAAGCCTTTACTTTTGCGTGGTGCTCGGCAGGTAGGCAAAACGCATGCAGCGCGTACATTGGGGGCATCATTTCCAGATTTTTTTGAAATTAATTTAGAAAATCAACAAGTAGCACACATTATTTTTGAAAAAGACCTTCAACCAGATAGAATTATTCGGGAGCTATCGGCTCTTATGCTTAAACCGATTATTCCCGGCAAAAGACTGTTATTTATAGATGAAATTCAGGCTGTTCCGCGAGCAATCTTAGCGTTACGCTATTTTTATGAGCAGATGCCAGAATTGCACGTTATAGCTGCAGGATCACTTCTTGATTTTGCTATTGAACAAGTTGGTATTCCTGTTGGCCGAGTCGATAGTTTTTATATGCAACCCCTTTCGTTTATTGAATTTTTGTCCGCAATGTCATCGGACATTCTTCTAAA
>DATEAY010000083.1 GCA_035288105.1 Candidatus Babeliales bacterium | reverse complement strand
CCCCCTCCTGTTTCCAAATATACAGACTCTCTCGATCTTTCCCTGTAAAATGGGTATACTTTTCTTCCATGAGGCGACTCCTGTTTGTTAGTACCCATTATTATACATGGGTTGGAGTCGCACTTCATTTTAGAACTTTTCGGGTTTTAAAAGTTTCCAGTCAATTCGGTAATTTCAGTGGTAATCTTTGCCTGACGAACTTTGTTGTATTCCAACTTTGTTGTGTTGAGCAGAGTATTCGCATTGCGTGTTGAATTGTCCATAGAGATAAAGCGTGCAGCATGTTCAGAAAGTAATGATTGAAAAAGCAAATGCTGAAATTGAGCTTCAATATACTGTACTGCTAAAGTATGTAAAATATCGCGTGGCGCTTCATCCCAGATATACTCTTCTATCGGGAATGTTATTGTAGCAGATATGTGTGTTGGGTCAAAAGGAATAAGCTGGGTAATTGTAGCTTTTTGTACAAAGAAATTTTTGAATGTATTACTTATGATAGTAACTGATGTATACGCCGGTGTGGCCGTCATAATAAGGTCGGTTAATTCTTGTGCAATTGTTAAAAAATTGCGAGAAGTTAACGTTGGGAAAGAACAAATTAATTCTTCAGGATAGCTGTTTATTAAGTAATCAATAGGTTTTTTTCCAACGGCGCTAAAATGATAATGGGTAGATGGATTTTGGGATAGGTATTCATTCAAAATTTTTGATAATTGTGTGTTAAATCCACCGCAGAGACCTTTTTGAGATCCGATAATAATAATAAGAGGATTTTTGTCTGATCCTGTTGGCATAAGTTGAGCATGTGACCACGATGGAGTAGCACGTTGTACTTTTGTAAGGAGTGTTTTGAGAGTATTCAAATATTCGCTCAGCGGTTCTTGTTTTGTTTTGAGCCGTGAATGAGCTGACATTGAAATAATACGCATCACATCAGTGACTTTTTTTATTGTTTCGATGGTTTGAATACGATTACGCATTTGAATAAGTTTAGACATGAGACTCCATAGTTGCTTATGATTAAGCGACGATATGAATTTAATGTACTTGTAGTTGGATCATTTTTCAATGATTTTTAACCTTCGAGTATATCTAAATTTTTTCTGAAAACTTTATCTACTTTGTTCAGGCTATCGCACAATGTCCGTTTAAGATCCGAATTAACCACAAATTTTATATCAAGAGATTTTGAACTTGTTGCTTCATTCAGTTCGTTAACAGAGTTTTTTTTTGGTTCCAGTTTTTCTTTTAACTCAACTTCCTTTGTGTTGTGAGCTTCTTCTTGTTTAAGAATAGCATTAGCTTCCATCGTTAAAGGTTGAGGTTTCTCAGGAGAGAGTTCATTTTTTTGGAGTTTTACATTGTGCTGCGGGTCTACGGGAGTAACTATGTGTTGAGAAGGATTTTTGTTAGTAGGGGTTGCAGGGTTACCCTGATTATACCAACGATAAGTGAAAAATCCTCCCACGATTGTTGCTACAGTGGCTGCTCCTATTGCTAAGTTACGATCATCTTTATTCCACTCACAATAAGATGTGGAAAATGGAAGTGTTGTGAGGGTCAGAAGAATGAGTAAAAATTTTTTCATAGTCAATTCCTTTTGTTTTTAATACATATTAATATTTTATAATTCAATTTTTAGTTTAGCTTTTTTATACTGGCTGTCAAAGGAGCTGTGTGTAGTCTTTTTATCGATTGATTGTAACAGGGCTGTGTTAATTTGCTATACTTATGATAAAGGGGAATATTACCAAAATATGTGTTTATCCATGGAAAAGTATGATTATTGTTGTGGATGCGTACAATCTTTTACGTGCCGTGCCTCCCTATAAAAAAACGATCACAGATCAGGAGAGAATAAAGTTTATTGCTCAACTTTCTGGATATGGTCGTCGTAAAGGGCATAAGATAGTCATTGTTTTTGATGGAGGGCCACACGAATGGCCATTTAAAGAAAACATGAAAACTGTTGTGATTGTCTATTCTGGTATTCATGAAAGTGCTGATGATTATATCAAAGAATATATCGATGCTCATAAGGCAAAAGATCTTTTACTGGTATCGTCTGATTCTGAATTAAACCGTTATGCAGCACGCTTGAATATTCCTTCAATTGATTCATCAACATTTTTCCATCTCCTCAATCAGGAAATGTCAGAAAGACAGTTGCCGACGGTAGATCAAAAACATGAGCAGGCTGTTACGATTATGCATGATAGTGCAGAAAGTATTGATGATTTGATGATGGAAGCAAGTAAGACTGTGACAGTAAAGAGTGAAGACTTTGTTGCAAATAAAGATCGAACGACGAAATCTGAGCGAACGAGTAAACAAGAGCGAGCGTTATTAAAAAAATTAAATAAGTTGTGAAATTATCCAAAAAAAACCCTTTAGCTCCGCTCGCCCTGAGTTTTTTTGCTTGCAAAAAAGTATCGAAGGGTGCATCATTAAATTGGCTTTTTTTGGTGATTTTTTTATATACAACCCTTCGATACACCTCTTTATCCCCAGCTTCGATACGCTACGCCGGGGTCCCCGTGTGGAATGAAATGGAACATGGGGTTAAGGGTACTCAGGGCGAGCGGGATTTGGAATATTGATCATGATTAAAGAGATAGTGTATTCATTGCAACAGCATGATGCGGTAATTCAAGAATTAAAAAAATTAATGGCAGACTTTCAGATTTTTGCGTGCAGTGGTTCTCTTGGTGCAGGCAAAACAACAACAATAAAGGCATTATTGCGCAGTTGCGGAGTTACCGGCCCTATTACCAGTCCAACGTTTACCTATGTTAATGAATATGAAAATAATCAGGGTGAACGCTTTTACCATTTTGATTTGTATCGCATCACAAGTGTAGAAGAATTCCAATCACAAGGATTTGATGAATATTTGTACCAAAGTAATAGTTGGTCATTCATCGAGTGGCCAGAAGTTATTAAGCCGTTGTTGACGCACAATGTCTGTTATCTTTCTTTTGATTATCACGAAGATTCTGATAAGCGGATTATAAAGCTAGAGTCTAAATAAAAGAGGCTCCATGCTAAAACATGGAGCCTCTTTTGTTTATTGAAGATTGTTTTAAATAAACAAGCCTTCTTCTTCAAGAATGTCGGATGCGACATTAAAGAATGATGGACCATTTTTAAGTTTAAATGTTCTGTTTAATGAACCATCTTCGTTACGTAAGATTTCAACATGATGGTTGCGGTATGTGCCACTAGTTTCTGTTTCAAGATCAACCATTTTTGGATAATGCGTTGCGATAATGCTGATGTTGTTCTTATACGTTCCCAAATGTTTTGCAAAACGCAACGCTGCCATTTCACCTTCTTTTGGAGATGTTCCAGTAAATACTTCATCGATTATAACAAAGCTGAATTCATTTGATTGTAGGCTTTGCACCATATCGAGTAGTTTTTTCGCGCGCATTACTTCTGATTTAAAGAGCGATGCTCCCGTTGCAATATCATCGGAGATGTTCATAAAGCAGTTCAATTGAGTGAATGGAGTTAACGTAAGGCTTTCTGATGGAGCTATGCCAAATGTTTGTGCCATAAGTACGTTAAGCATAATTGCTTTAATGACCGTTGATTTACCACCCGTGTTTGGTCCGGTCAGAATGCTGTTTGGGCATGAAGAACCAAAGGTTGCATTATTAACTACAACAGTATCTGGGTTGATGAAAGGGTTCCAGAAGTTGCGTGCATCTATAATTGGCGTTGTGCTGTTTTCAACAAAGTTTACCATGCAGTAACGCGCTTCTTTATCTTCGCGTGAACTATAGAGTTTGCTGAGTGCAACATACATATCAAGTTCACCAGCTGCTGCAAAAGCAGGAGCAAGCTCATTTTTAACTTGTTTCATAAGTTCGTATGCGGCAAGTACACGACCAGTGATAGAGAAGAATGAAGCTTCACCTTTAAAAGTATTGGTATCAAGCATGCCAAGGAGTTTATTAAGTTTAGCAGAATGCTTTGCAGTGTTATTGAAATCAGCTAACGGTTGAAGCGATGGTAGATATGTTAAAAGTTCTTTGTTTTGGTTAATTAAAGAGCTCAATTTCTTAAGTTCTTTAACATGCGATGATGTAGCAATAAGAATATCTTGAAGATGGTAGTACATTTCTTGTGAACTTTTTAGAGCCATTGCAGTACCATAAGCCATAAGTCCTTGGAGAGCAACTGGAACAATCAACGCCACTTTTGCTGCAGGAGGAGCAGCTTTAAGTCCATCTGCTACTATTTTTCTCATTTCAGAAAAAGGAATACCGTTTTCTTTGGCGCAGTTATACATTGTAACGTTTGCTACTATAGGAATATAGAGCGTCCCGAATGCACATTGTAAAAGGCCATAAGTTCTATTAGTTAGCTCTAGTGCAATGGTATTGGTATTAAATTGTTTTAATACATTAGCAATATCAAATTGCTGTCCAAAGTAGGAAAACTTAATTATTTCCTGATTAACGGCAGGTTTTGTGTGCCAGAACATAGAAGATTTACTCTCAACCGTACTGGTATGGTTAAGTATGCGGTCTAGTTCTTGAAGCGTGTGTTCATTGTTGTTCAAGTAAGTGATAGCCTGTTGGCGTTTGTGTAAGATCGTTGTATCAGTTGTGGGGTGACAGAATGTCAATGCGGCGTGTGCTTTACCTGCTGCAGTATTGATATCACCGAAAATGTTGCCGAAAAGATGGTGCTGGCTATTTTCTCCGCCGCCAATAATTTCTAGTTTATCAATACATGAACTGTCAATAATGTTTGTTTTAAAATTGTGAGAAGATGCAACTAGGTTAAAAGCGACTTCTTGGACTTCGCGTGGTGTGAGTAATTGCTTCTTTGGGTCAATTTGCTGTTTGAATTTTTCAGTAAAACTGGCATTGGGATTAATCGCGGGAGTTGCTGGAGTTGGTTCTTCTATGCCAAACGTTGACGTAAGGTATTTGTTGCTAATGTGTTTGATAAGTGAATTTTCTTGGGTGATTTCATTAGTGAATGCATAGCCAGGATTTAATAAGCTAGCAAAGATAATAATAGATATGACTGATGTGCGTTTGAACATGCGGTAACTCCTTTAGGATATTTATGGAGGGAAAATAATTTAATATTCAATTTTAATTATAGTGGTAATTTATTCTTTTGTCAAAGGCAGTTTTTATTTTTTCATAGCTATGGCAGAGGGGTAGTTAGCAGAAAAAAGAGTTAATTTTGAAGAATTTTATAAAAAAATCGATTTTTCGTTAAAATTAAGTTGAAATCCATTGAGAAAAACAATATTATAGTTGAACAAGCTTGTGGAATATGCTTGGGTACGGCGAGGTTCCCGAGCGGCCAAAGGGGGTGGACTGTAAATCCATCGGCTATGCCTTCGCTGGTTCGAATCCAGCCCTCGCCACCATACTTCGCCAAGGCTTTTAACCCAATCTTCATTATATTTCGATTGGGTACTCGACTGAAGAGAATCGTAAGTTGGGTATTAAAAGACTTAAGGAGTATGACCTTCGAAGCTCGTTAAAGCGTAGTAGGACTGACTATACACAACCTTATTGTGTAGTTTCATTTGGAAGAAGACTAAAAAAGTTGAAATGTGCGGGAATAGCTCAATTGGCAGAGCGACAGCCTTCCAAGCTGTAGGTTGCGAGTTCGACCCTCGTTTCCCGCTCCAGAAAAGCATAATGCCGGCGTAGCTCAGTTGGTAGAGCAGCTGATTTGTAATCAGCAGGTCGTTGGTTCGAATCCGATCGCCGGCTCCATTTTTTAATAAGCATCATGTTTCTGATTTCTAATACACAATAGGTGTTCAAAAAGTTTGTCTTTTTCTGTTTTTTTAATTAATCTATAATAAACCGTAAGGATTGCGGTTCGCGCCCACGTAGCTCAGAGGCAGAGCACTTCCTTGGTAAGGAAGAGGCCACCGGTTCAATCCCGGTCGCGGGCTCCAGATAGATCGTTTGTTCAAGGTCTTTTAAGTATCTTTATAATTATGGCAAAAAATAGAAAAACTACTCATTTGGTTTGCGAAATATGCAAAGAGCGTAACTATACTCAGGTTGTTTCAAAAAAAAGAACTATCGGTTCATTGAAACTGAGTAAGTATTGTTCACGTTGTCGCAAACACAATGATCATAAAGAAACAAAATAGGCCTTTTGTAGGTCAGTAGCTCAATTTGGTAGAGCAGCAGACTCCAAATCTGCCGGTTGGGGGTTCGAGTCCCTCCTGGCCTGCCATAGAAAGAAGAAAAAAGATGATAAAAGATGTAACACAGTTTGTTAAAGACGTGCAGCTTGAACTCTCAAAGGTTACTTGGCCTAAATTTAATGAGTTTGTAGGATCAATGATAGTTGTTCTACTGCTCATGTCTTTTTTTTCAATTTACTTAGGTTTAGTTGATAAAGGGCTTACTGAGCTCTGGCGTTTTGTTGTTAGATTGTATAGTGGTTACTAGTTTTGACAGGGCAAAGATTATATGAAGCGCTGGTATGTGGTACAAGTATATGCAGGATATGAGCAAGCAGCTAAAGTTGACATTGAAAAGCGAATTCAGGCAGAAGGCATGCAAGATTTCTTTGGAGAGATTCTTGTTCCTTCCGCTAAATCAAAGCAAATGTTTACTGTAGATGACAGTGCTGATCAGCAGCTTTTTCCTGGTTACATTTTAGCCGAAATGGAAATGACTCCCGAGTCACTTCGTGTTGTAACGGCAAGCATTCGTGTCTTGAGGTTTTTGGGGGGCAAAAATCCTGAGCCAATATCACAAAAAGAGATAGACCGTATAATTTCTCAAGTTAAAGGGGAAGTTGCGGTTGAGATTACGCGAGAAGAGTTTTCACTTGGTAGTGAGGTAGATATAGTTGAGGGGCCGTTTGCTGGATTTGTCGGGATTATTGATAGCGTAGACTATAATAACGAAAAATTAACGGTTATGGTTAGTATTTTTGGCAGAATGACCCCAGTTGAACTTGGCTTTCATCAAATTAAGCGATAATCAGTGAGGTAATTGTCTATCATGGCAAAAATAGTTAAAGCAAAAATTAAGCTTCAGATTCAGGGTGGTAGCGCGACTCCAGCTCCTCCAGTAGGATCGTCACTTGGTCAACACCAAGTTAATATTATGGAGTTCTGCAAAGCATTTAATGCTCAAACAGCCGGTCGCAAGGGCGAAACTGTGCCAGTGGAAATTACTGTACACACGGATCGTACGTTTGAGTTTAGAGTAAAAACAGCTCCTGCTACGTACTACATTAAGAAAAAAGCAAATCTTACAAAAGGTTCTGCTCGTCCGCATGAACAAAAAGTAGGAAAAATTTCGTGGAGAGATATTGAAGAGATTGCAAAAATTAAAATGCCAGATTTGACAGCAATAGATATAGAACAAGCGAAAAAAATTGTCGCTGGCAGTGCGCGAAGTATTGGAATTGACGTTGTTGATTGAGCTAGGGAAATATAATATGGCTAAGCATGGAAAGAAATATCAAGCTGCAGTATCAAAAAAACCTAATGGTGATCTTGGTGTAGATGCAGCATTGCAACAAATTAAAGATCTTTCCTTTGCTAAATTTGATGAGGCTGTTGATGTGGCTATCAATTTGGGCATAGATCCAGCTAAGGGTGAGCAAACAGTTCGAGGTTCTGTTGTTTTGCCTCATAGCAAAGGGAAAGAAAAGGTCATTATTGTATTTGCAAAAGGTGAATTTGCCGATGCAGCAAAAAAAGCAGGTGCTGATTTTGTAGGCATGGAAGATCTTATTGAAAAAGTACAAGGTGGCTGGCTTGATTTTGATTATGCAGTGGCGACACCGGATGTCATGGGAGCAGTTGGTGTGCTTGCACGAGTGCTAGGTCCTCGTGGATTGTTACCGAACAAAAAAGTAGGTACAGTTACTTTTGAAGTAGAATCAATTATTGCTGATTTAAAAAGAGGCCGTGCTTTCTTCAGAAATGATAAGCAAGGCATTGTTCATTTTTCAATTGGTAAAGTTTCATTTGATGTTCAAAAACTTCATGATAATTTGGATGCTTTAGTTAAGGCAGTTGTAGCGTCAAAACCTGCGACCGCTAAAGGCAAGTATTTAAAGAAAATGACCATGTCCTCAACAATGGGCATTGGTATTTCGATTAATTCTGATGAATTTGTGCGTTCCTTATAGGTAAAGAGGTTGCGATGAATCGGCAACAAAAAGAATCAGTTGTTGAGTTGTTTCATAAAGATTTTTTGGCAAATAGGGGCACCTTTTTTGTTAACTATTCCGGATTAACTGTTGAACAAATGCAACAATTAAGAAGGCAGTTGAGAGCAAAAGGTGGCGCGCTTAAAATTGCAAAGATGCGGCTTGTTAAACGAGCTCTTGCAGGAATTGATGGCGCCGATGGACTTCTTTCTCATTGTAAAAATCAATTAGGTGTCGTTTTTGCTTATGATGCAGCTGAGCTTTCAGGCGTAGCAAAAACTCTGAGTGATTTTTCAAAAAAGAATGAAGCTCTTGGTCTTGTTGTTGGTTGTGTGGATGCGCAGTTTTTGGATAAGATGGCAATATCTCGTATTGCATCTCTTCCATCAAGAGAAGTACTACTTGCTCAGCTATGTGGTACGCTTAATGCTCCATTGACCTCGCTAGTGTGTGGACTTAATTCTATGTTGGTTAAGCTTCTTGTTGCTTTAAAAGAAATTGAAAAGCAAAAACAAGCATAGTTAATAAGTTTATTTGTATGATAATTGATAGTGTTTGTTTAGTATTTATTTTTTAAATGTTTAGGGATTGCAATGGCAGCAAAATCTTACGAAAAATTTATTGATGAAATTGGCAATATGACAGTTCTTGAGCTTGCTGATCTTGTTAAAGCTCTTGAATCAAAATTTGGTATTTCAGCAGCTATGCCAATGGCAGCAGCAGCTCCAGCGGCGGCAGCTGCAGAAGCAGCTCCAGCAGCAGCAGAAAAAAGCGAATACAAAGTAACGCTTAAAGATGCAGGCGCTGAGAAGATCAAAGTAATTAAAGCATTGCGTGAAGTTATTCCTAATCTTGCGCTTTCTGATGCTAAAAAATTAACAGAAGAAACGCCAGCTGTCATCGCTGAATCAGTAGCAAAAGCTGATGCAGAAAAGATGAAAAAGAAACTTGAAGAAGTTGGCGCAAAAGTAGAGCTTGCATAGCGTTGTTATGCAGGCTTGTCTATTGTTCTGATGCTTCATCAGGCTTCCTCTTTAGCGTAAAGCTATGGAGGATGCAGCAGCAGTAAACGCCGTCTGCCCGCAGAAGCCTTGGCGAAGGCGGGTCGAAGGATTTTTTTTTGGTGTAGTGGGGGATGGAATTTGATTGGCCACATGTTTGGCGTTAGTAAGGAGTGGTCTTAATGTCTAATGCACTTATAAGCAAGAGTACTCTTCGTAAGCAATATGGTAAAATAAAGGATGTAGTTCCTGTACCAAATTTGATTGAAATACAATCAACATCGTTTAATGATTTTGTTCAGCTTGACTATCTACCGCAAGAGCGAAAGCTCATTGGACTTGAAAAAGTATTGCGGGACATTTTTCCTATTGAGTATGAAGATAAGCTCTCTCTCGAGTACGTTAGTTATGAGTTAGGGCAGTGGACTTGTACGTGTGGAAAGTTGACTGGTATAGAAAGTCGTTACCAGTGGCGTTGTACATCGTGTAATAAATCCGATTGTTCACGTTTATCAAAAGATCAAACGTGTACGTATTGTAAGGAAAAAACTGCACGTTATATTACGTGCTCTAACTGTTTGGTACGTACAACTGTTCATACGCCGCTTACTCTAGACGAATGTCGCACAAGCGGTCAAACATTTTCTATGTCTCTAAAAATTAAAGTGCAGTTGATTAATTGGACGACCAATGCTGAAGGCAATAAGATAGTTCGCGATATTAAAGAGCAAGATATTTTCTTTGTTGATTTGCCGGTTATGGCGGATCTTTTTGAAGAACAAGGAAGATTTAAGCTTGGCAATTTGGGTTCTTTCTTGATTAACGGCGTTGATCGTGTTGTTGTTAGTCAGCTGCATAGATCTCCTGGTGTGGTTTTTTCACAAAGTAAAAAAGTAAAAGATTTCCGTGGAAGACCATATTATCTTGCACGTATTATACCAATGCGTGGATCTTGGATTGATTTTGAATCTGATAGTAACGACATTTTATATGTACGTATTGATAAGAAGAAAAAATTATACGTCACTACATTCTTGCAAGCATTAGGTTTTTCTCGCGACGACATTATTCCTCTCTTTTATGAGTTTGATACTATTTCCCTTAAAAAGGATCAATATTTCCGTGCAATAGATGAAAATCTTATTGGGCAGCGTATTGAAAAAGGGATGGTTCCTGCTGAAGATGAGGATGATTTTGTTGGTCGTAGAGTAACAAAAGATTTACTACCGAAGTTTAAAAAAGCTGGGATTAAAGCACTAACGCTTAAATCAGATAGCTTGATTGGCCGCGTTTTTGCAAAAGATGTTGTAGATTCAGAGACTGGTGAAATCCTTATAGAACAAGGCGAACTATTCTCTGAAAATCATCTTAAAGTTTTGAAAAAATTTGACACTCTCCAATTTGAGTTGATTAGATCAAATGGTTATGCATTGCAACCGACTATTGCATTAACTCTTGCGCAAGACAAATGTCATTCTCAAGATGCTGCATTAAAAGATTTGCATTCAAAAATATGGCCAGGTGACACCTCTTCAATAAAAGAAGTGGGAGAGCGTTTAACTAACTTGCTCTTTAATAATCGTTTTTATGATTTAACACGCGTTGGTCGTGTTCGTATGAATCGAAAATTAAGTTTATCAACAACAGAAGAGCAATTGGCATTAACCAAAGATGATATTGTTCAAACTATTCGATACCTCGTTAACTTACGAGAACGCGGAGAAGGTGAACTTGATGATATAGATCATTTGGGTAATCGTCGTGTTCGACTGGTTGGTGAGCTATTAAATAACCAAATGTATCTTGGTTTCACGCGCATAGAGCGTATTGTACGCGAGCGTTTTAGAATGCAAGAAGCACATGGTGCATTAATGCCTCAAGACTTCCTTAATGTTAAACCATTAAGTGCAGTTATTAGAGAATTCTTTGGTCTTGGTCAGCTTTCTCAGTTTATGGACCAGACAAACCCAATGGCAGAGCTTGCGCATAAGCGTCGTTTATCTGCGCTCGGGCCAGGCGGTGTTCTGAAAGATCGCGCAACATTTGAAATTCGCGATGTTCATCCTTCTCACTATGGAAGAATTTGTCCTATTGAAACACCAGAAGGTCAAACGGTTGGTTTGATTTCCTCTCTTGCAACGTATGCAATGGTGAATGATTTAGGGTTTATTGAAACAGCATACAGGCCGGTAGAAAATGGCAAGATTCTTAATGAAGTAGTCTTTTTGGACGCTTTTGAAGAATCTGGTAATTATATTGCTCAGGCAGATGCTATTGATCCAAAAACAAATCAGCTTAAAAAAGAAAAGATTTTTGCTCGACATGACGACAACTTGTTGTATGTTGATCCAGAAAAAATTAATTACATTGATTTATCGCCGAAACAGTTAGTTTCTGTTTCTGCCGCGTTAGTACCATTCCTTGATCATGATGATGCTGTTCGTGCGCTTATGGGTGCAAACATGCAACGTCAAGCAGTTCCGCTCATTACAACCAAAGCACCAATTGTCGGTACTGGTATGGAGCGAGAAATCGTTAAATCATCAGGCGCGTTGGTCTTGGCTAAACGAAGCGGTGTTGTTGAGTATGTTTCTTCGGACAAAATTATTGTTCGAGTAGACGAAGATGAATGTGCCAATACTGAAGATTGGGTAACTCATGGAATTGATACCTATCATCTGAAAAAATTCCAACGTTCAAGCTATAGCACATGGATCCATCATGCACCGATTGTGCAATGTGGTGAAGCTGTTAAAGCTGGGGATGTTTTAACGAACGGAGCTTCCATTTCTGATGGTGAGTTAGCATTAGGGAAAAACTTCTCAGTAGCCTTTATGTTGTGGCACGGTTACAACTTTGAGGATGCTATTGTATTGAGCAAACGTCTTGTTAGTGATAACGAACTTACGTCAGTGCATATTGATGAATATATAGTCGATGCACGTGATACTAAACTTGGACCAGAAGAACTTACGCGTGATCTACCAAACGTGAGTGAATCAGCGTTGGAAAGTTTGGATGAGGATGGTATTGTTCGTGTGGGTACTCGTGTAAAACCGGGAGATATTCTTGTTGGTAAGGTAACCTTAAAAGGTGATATCCAATATTCTCCTGAAGAAAAATTATTACGTGCGATTTTTGGAGAAAAATCACGCGAAGTACGAGATACATCATTGCGTGTTCCACCTGGAATAGAAGGTACTGTTATTGATGTAAAAATATTCTCAAGAAGCGGTGTGCGAAAAGATGCTCGTTATAAGCAAGAAGTAGCAAAGCAAATTGAGAAATTAGAAATTAATAATGTCCATCATGTTGTTTTCTTACAAAAAATGATCACTGGTAAAGCGTGCGATATTGCGCATGGCAAACAGGCAGCGGCGGATGTCAAAAAAGGCGTTCGTAGTGGCAAGTTTAACAAAGAAGAATTAAAAGACTTTACACTTGAAGACCTTTTCAAGCTCAAGTTAAAAGATAAGTCTGCTCAAGAAGAGTTGAAGCGATTGAAAGATTCTTATGAAAATCAGCTTCGCATTTTAGAAGGCTTAAAAGAAGATCGCATTAATCACTTTAAAAAAGGTGATGTCTTACCATCTGGCGTTATTAAGATGGTTAAAGTGTATATTGCGATGAAACGTCACATCTCTGTTGGGGATAAAGTGGCGGGTCGTCATGGTAACAAAGGTATCGTTTCTGCCATTGTTCCACGAGAGGATATGCCGTATTTAGACGATGGTACGCCAGTTGATATCGTATTAAATCCATTGGGTATTCCATCTCGTATGAACGTTGGGCAGATCCTAGAAACAATTTTGGGTCTTGCAGGCAAAGAGCTTGGTAACAAGGTTCAAAAATTATTAGAAGTAGATGGTTATGAAGCGGTAAAAAAATATCTGATTTATTGTTTTGGAAAAGATGTTATCGCAGATTACGAAGCAAACTATGGAAAAGAAGGTGTCATGGAGCTTGCACGTAGAACAGCAGAAGATGGTGTTCATTTCAAAACACCAGTGTTCGACGGAGCTACATTAGAAAAAGACATAGAACCATTATTGAAAGATCTTAATCTGCCATCATCAGGATCATTCATGGTGCGTAATGGTAGGACGGGTGAATATTTCCAACAACCTGTTACCATTGGCAATATTTATGTAATGAAATTAAACCATATGGTTGATGATAAGCTACATGCTCGTTCTGTCGGACCTTACTCACTTGTAACACAGCAACCTTTAGGCGGTAAAGCTCAACAAGGTGGTCAGCGTCTTGGGGAAATGGAAGTATGGGCGATGGAAGCTTATGGAGCAGCGTATGCCCTACAAGAAATGTTAACCGTTAAATCCGATGATGTAACTGGTCGTCATAAAGCATATCAGGCAATTATTGCTGGCGATGATGTACCAGAGCCGGGTGTTCCAGAATCATTTAACGTGCTTATTAAAGAGCTTCAAAGCTTAAACTTACAAGTGGATCTACTCAAGTTGGGGAAGGAGAATGTTAATGAGTAATCAAATGCTAGAACGTTTTAAAGAATATATAAACGTTACACGCTTTAATGTTATTAAAATCGGTCTTGCTTCTCCAAAAAAGATTCGCTCTTTATCGTATGGTGAAGTGAAAAAAATTGAAACGATCAATTATAGAACACTAAAACCTGAGCGAGATGGATTGTTTTGTGCGCGCATTTTTGGTCCGGTAAAGGACTGGGAGTGTAATTGTGGAAAATACAAGCGTATGAAACATCGCGGAATTACGTGTGAAAAATGTGGTGTTGAGGTTATTCAATCACGCGTTCGTCGTGAAAGAATGGGACATGTTCAACTTGTTGCGCCAGTGTGTCACATATGGTATCTGAAGGGTATTCCGAGTTATCTTGGATTGATTCTTGATATGCCAGTGAAAGATTTAGAAAGAGTTATCTATTTCGATATGCATATGGTTGTTAAACAAGGTAAGTCTCCGTATCCAGTGAAAACGTTGTTGAGTTCAACTGAGTATGAAAACTACATTATGCAACGCGCTGATGATACTGAATTTCTTGCAGAAATAGGTGCAGAAGCGATTCGTCTTGTTTTAAGTTTTATGGATCTCAAGATTGAACTTGAAAAACTTCATTCTGATTATGCACACACAACTTCTATAGCAGTGCGTCATAAAATAACTCGTCGGATGAAAGTGATAACTGGTCTTATTCATGGCGCGATTAGCCCTGAATGGATGATACTTACAGTATTACCAGTTCTTCCACCAGATTTACGACCGTTAGTACCACTCGAAGGTGGTCGCTTTGCAAGTTCTGATTTGAACGAATTATATCGTCGTGTATTGAATAGAAATATTCGTTTACAAAGACTTATCGAAATTGATGCTCCTGGTGTCATTATCAAAAACGAAAAGCGTATGCTTCAAGAATCTGTTGATGCGCTTATTGATAATGGCAGAAGAGGCCAAGCTGTTCGTGGTTCGAACAAACGTCCGTTAAAATCTTTGAGTGAAATGCTTCGTGGTAAACAGGGACGTTTCAGACAAAATCTTCTTGGACGTCGTGTTGACTATTCAGGACGGTCTGTAATTGTTGTTGATCCAGAATTACGTATGGATCAGTGCGGTATTCCAAAAGCTATGGCGCTAGAACTTTTCAAACCATATATTTATGCAGGGCTTATTGAACGTGAATTAGCGTCCAATATGCGTGTTGCTCGTCGTATGGTTGAAGAATTAGAACCAGAAGTGTGGGATGTTTTAGAAGAAGTGGTAAAAAATAGACCAGTACTTTTAAACCGTGCTCCAACATTGCATCGTCTTGGTATCCAGGCTTTCTATCCCATTTTAGTTGATGGTAAAGCAATTAAGATTCATCCTCTTGTTTGTTCTGCATTTAACGCCGATTTTGATGGTGATCAGATGGCGGTGCATTTACCATTGAGTAAAAAATCTCAGTTGGAAAGTGATCGCTTAATTCTTTCAACAAACAATATTCTTTCTCCATCAAGTGGTCGTCCAGTAACCGTTCCTTCTCAGGATATGGTTCTTGGTCTTCACTTTATGACTAAGATTCGTAAAGGATCACGCGGAGAGGGAATAGTATTTTCTAATGTTGCTGAAGTTGTTACTGCGTTCCAATGCAGCAGCGTTGATCTTCATGCACAAATAAAAGTACGTTTATTTAATAACGAAATTGTTGAAACAACAGTTGGACGTGTTTTAGTTTACGAAGCGTTACCACAAGGTTTTGCATTCCAATCAATTAACAAGATATTAAAACGTAGTGATTTAGGTAAATTGATAGAGCAAGTCTACTATCAATTTGGTAAAGACGCGACGGTGCTTTGCTTGGATAGAATTAAGCATCTTGGTTTTTACTACGCTACAATTTCCGGCATTTCACTTTCTATTGAAGATCTTATTGTACCAGTAGAAAAAGATGCCATTGTTCATAAAGCTGAAAAAGAAGTTGAAAAGATTGAATCATTATACATGGATGGTGTTATCACCAATGGTGAGCGCTATAACAAAGTGATTGGTATTTGGCGAGATGCAACAGCAGCTGTTGCGCAAACTATGTATAATCAGCTTGATGTTGCTGATAAAAAAGTATTTGCTAATGAAGATCAGTTAAACAAACCATTCAGTCCTGTATTTATGATGTTAGAATCCGGTGCTCGTGGTACAAAAGATCAGGTTAAACAGCTTGTTGGTATGCGTGGTCTGATGTCAAAACCGACTGGTGAAATTATTGAAATACCGGTTAAGTCAAACTTTAAACAAGGCTTAAGCGTATTTGAGTACTTCATTTCAACTAACGGTGCTCGTAAGGGTCAGTCAGATACGGCGTTAAAAACAGCAAGTTCTGGTTATTTAACTCGTCGACTTGTTGATGTTGCTCAAGATGTTGTGGTGACTGTTGCCGATTGTAATACGCTTGGTTACCTTGAAATTGCTGATTTAAAAGAAGCGGGTGATACCGTGTATCCAATGGGACGCCGTGTATTTGGTCGTGTCCTTGCTGCGGATCTGAAAGATCCTGTAAGTGGAGAACTTCTTTTACATCGTGGAGATGTGGTAACACGTGACTTGATACCAAAACTTGATAGTTCAGCGGTATCTAAAGTTCTTGTTCGTTCCGTGCTTTCTTGCCAAGCAAAACGTGGTGTTTGTACACTTTGCTATGGATATGATTTATCCAAAGGAAGACTTGTTGATGAGGGAACAACCGTTGGTATTATTGCTGCGCAATCAATTGGTGAACCGGGAACTCAGCTTACCATGAGAACATTCCATATTGGTGGTTTGGCGAGTGGTCTTACAGAGCAACCATTTATTAACGCAAAATATGACGGAACTGTTGAGTGGCATGGTGTGCGTGTAGTGATCAATCCACAGGGACAAATGGTGGTTATGAGTAGAAAAGCTCGTGTCCTTATTGTTGCTCCGGATGGTCGCGAATTACAACAACATGTTCTTGAATATGGTTCTATAATCTATGTAAAAGATAAGCAAGAAGTAAAAGAAGGCACTAAGCTTGCAGATTGGGATGCGTACAACAAAGTTCTTATGACTGAAAAAGCGGGAACGGTTGTCTATCTTGATCTTATAAAGAACGTGACTCTTCATGAACGTTTTGATGAAGCAACTGGTAAATCAAGAAGCATTGTAATGGGAACACGTGGTGAACAATATCAGCCAGCAATTAGTATCGTTGATGGTAAAGGTGAGGAATTAACACAATACTTCCTTCCTGAAGGTTCTTACGTCAACGTTACCGAAAAGCAACGTGTTGATATTGGTGACGTTCTTGTTAAAATGCCTCGTGAAGTTGCAAAATCGAAAGATATTACAACGGGTGGTCTTCCTCGAATCGCAGAACTTTTTGAAGCACGAAGTCCAAAAGATGCAGCAATCCTATCTGATGTAGATGGTGAAGTTGTTATCGGTGGGTTACATCGTGGATTTAGAAAAGTAAGTGTGGTGAGCAGTGCAGATCGTCATGAATACTTGGTTCCACGTGG
>DATEAY010000082.1 GCA_035288105.1 Candidatus Babeliales bacterium | reverse complement strand
AAAAAACCAGCTGCAGCTAGATGGCATTGGCTCAGATGAAGATGGTGAATTTTAGTAAAATAACAGTTTAATACTTTAGTTGGCACCCCTAGGGGGTGCTACAAGCCGTCAAGCTCCCCGCTCGACGGGGACGTTATGACTATATTGTCCCAAAGTGTTGCTCTAGCAGCTGAGGTAGCTGATAATCATGGTATTTATTACGTTGAATTAGAAGCGTTCAAAAAAGCACCCGAAACCAAAATGATATTTGACGAAGATGCTCACTCTGGATTGAGTAAAATTCAACGAGATACCGTTACCTATAAACATTTGACCAGGTTTCAACGATTTGTAAGAATTTTATTTTTCATGCTTGATGTTGTCGTAGTTACTCCAGAAACAATGCCTCTTTTATATGCCTATGTGGATGGTATTTGTAAAAAAGCAAGAATTGCAACTCCCACAATATTTATAACACGTCAAGACGGTTTTTTTAATGCTGCTGCGCAAAAATTGTTTGCAAGTAGCGGAGCTATTGTTGTTGGCCAAAAACTTATAAAAGATCTTTCTGATAATGCCATAGAAGGTGTTGTTGCTCATGAAATTGGTCACATTAAACATAATCATATTAATAAAATATTAGCATTAGTGGCACTGCAAATAGTAGCTTACCATGCATTAATCAGAATTCTTGACATGCAACCACCTCGTGCGGAATCCTTCGATAATCCGTATAGTTTTTCGATGGCAAGTCTTAAGTATGGATTGAAGCTAGATGGACTTATGTACTTATTGTCTTATATTCCTTCACTGATTATTAATAAACGCTTTGAAAAAGAAGCAGATGAGTTTGCGTGTAAAGTAAATGGCAAGTCACAAGGGATTATAGAATTCTTTGAATTGCTATTGAAAAAAGATCAATTGAGAGAAGAAGAATTTGCATCAATCTATGAGTTACTGCAACAAAATAAGCCAAATCTTTCTATGATTGATTATTATTCGCTTGTAGCTCGTTATTACGTAGCAAGAGCTGGACAATCTTATACTAATCTTTATAAGAAAATATATTACGAAACATTTATTGGAGCTCATCCAAGTCCGCAAGCACGTATTGCTGCAGCTCAAGAATATTTAGAGACGCAACAAGCGTAATTTATTTAAGCATTAAAAAAAGCCACCGATTTAATTCGGTGGCTTTTTTTGTTCGCTATTTTATAAACTGATCTTCATATAATCGTTTAACTTCTGTATCCGTTGTGGCTTCATTTGCACCTTTATCGGCACGATAATCCATAAAACGTGGAAAGCGCAAGGCATAACCAAGATGTTTTTCAGTTTTACCCGCGCTGTGCAGTGGAGAAAGGGTAATTTCATCAGCACGCACGCGGCAGACAACATCTGGCGTTACCCACACATCAGGCGTTAATTCTTTGACACACTGCACGTTTTTTGGTTTGTGTTCTGTTGATAGCGTATCACACTTTTTCTTTAACGTTCGCCATTCTTCATCAGTCATGCCGGTGCCAATTTTTGCCACCGTTTGGAACATATCCAATTTTTTATTGAACACGCCAACTAAAAATGCACCAATGCCGAAATGTGCGCGTTTGCCTTTACCTGCATAATATCCCAGAATGACGCAATCTAAGGTGTCTTCGAGGTGCCCTTCTTCTTGGCGTTTTAACTTAATCCAATTGAAGTTACGTTTTCCTGGTTGATAGATTGCGTCGGGGCGTTTTACTACCAGGCCTTCAAGGCCTGTTGCTACTGTTGCAAAGAAATAGTTTGTCAGTGCTTCCGCACTGTTCATTTCAGTATGGTCTATAACAAAGAGGTGTTCAGATTTTATGTTGTGTAATAATTTTTCCAGTTGCGTGTGGCGTTTGATGTATGGCGTATCCAAATAACTTTGTCCGTTAAGATAGAGCAAATCAAATAAAAATAACTGTAACGGGAATTCTGTTGCAGCTTCTTCTACGCCGTGTTTTCGTTTGCGTTTTACCGTTTCTTGAAAACGTAAAAATCCTCCAGTGTTTGGATCAAATCCAATTGCTTCACCTTCGCAGATGAGGTTTGCTACATCAAGTTTGAGTAATTCTTTTGCGATATCAGGAAACATTGCTGACATATCTTGCAAGTTACGAGAGAAAAAGTGAACTTTTGGATGAGCTTTTGTTTTATCAAGATGTATTTGTAAACGAAAACCATCAAGTTTTGGTTCAGCAAAACAGGTTCCCAATTTTTCAAAGATTGCTTGTGCTGTTGGTAGTCGTTCTGCTGCTGCAGGTAAAATTGGGGTTCCAAGTTTGATGTTCATGTGCTTAATTGCTGCAATACCGCCTTCCTTGAGTGTACGTGCAATAAGACCAATATCAGCGCAGACGTTGTACGCATCTTCAAGCGCAAGTCGCAGTGATTTATCGCCAGCTTCCATCCAGGAAAGTGCGTCGATAATCGTCATATCAGAAAAACCAAGGCGCAGTTTACCAATTACCATGCGTGCAACAAACTTTGCCGAGAGTGGATCAAGTTCTGCAAAGAGTTGCGTGAGAAGATTAATTTTTTCTTCTTGTGAACCCGTTCCACCTGTTTGTTCTATTGTACAGAGTGCATCGTATACTTGTGTTACGGAAAGTTCTTTTGTATGTTGCCATTCGTATGAATTAAGAACTAAACCGATATCGCCCAATTCTTTCATATTTTTTTTGACCGTTTCTGGCTCGATATCCAAAAACTCAGCAACGGCTTTGATCAGATTCTTTTCTGCAATATTGAACTGTGTCCCCAGATGCGGTGGACGCAACTCGCCGAGCGAAAGTGATGCAATAATTTCTGCTTCGTGTGGTGAAGCTTTTTTAAATAAATCAGCAAGTAGGCGTGTTATTTCTAGGCGTGCTGCAATTGGTTCAATTTCATTAAAACTGTGTGCAACTTCAATAAATTTCATACGGTTCCTACTTTGTCCATAAAAATAATTTTTTGATAAAACTGTCACCGCTAATGCGCATATAAAAAGTATAATGCCAATAATTTTGCACGACGTGAACTTTTTATTCAACGATTGCTCCAGTATGCCTGAATGTTAGATTGATGAGTCCTGACAATCCACAGTGCAGCAAAAAGTGAAAATACAAAGAGTGGTGGGTTGTGTGCTGCATATGCGCAAAAAGGTAACCATGCAGCTGCACCAACGGAGGCAATACCAACAGTGCGTGTGATAACCAATAGTGCGCCCCATATTGCAAACAACATAACTGCTGTATATGTGTTGAGTGCTACAAGTAATCCGAACAATGTTGCTACACCTTTACCGCCGCTGCCACGTAAAAACAATGAACAACCATTACCAAACAACAGTATGCTTGCAAAAACACAGAGGTAATTAAAGTCAAAATAAGGTTTTATCATGTGTATGAATAAAAACGCCTTGCCTGCATCAAGAAAAAAAATAAGAAAAAAATAATGCTTACCTAAAACACGCGATACGTTGGTTGCCCCAATGTTGCCTGATCCATGTGCACGAATATCGGCAATGCCTTTGAGTTTGGCAATAAGATAGCCGGTAGGAATTGCACCAATGATGTATGCAAGTGATACAATAATTATAGTAAAAATATCCATGGTAAAACCTTTATTATTTTTCCACCGCGCTCATCCTGAACTTGTTGAAGGATCGGAGCGCTTTATTCTTCAACAGGTTCAGAATGAGCGCTAAGATGATAGATCAAGCAGATTGGTGAAGATTTGTTGTTATATGTTTTCTCTCATATAATGGTACCATGTTTTTACATTGCATAAAGGTCTGTTTATCTTGCATATGTTGCGAAGATAAATAGCCTATAATTTTGTAGAAAAATTTTTCATGAATACAGAAAAGTAATTGTAAGCGCTTGTTAATGATAATGCTGTTGCACAAAGTAACAATGCGAATTCAGCAATATTCCAATATGATGCAAAAAAACCAAGCGTATGAGCGGGATTAGCGATTATAAATGTTAAGCATCCGATTTGAGCAACAGTTTTTAATTTGCCATATGACGAAACGGTAATTAAGGTGTTACGTTCTAACGCAATTTGACGCAATGTCATGACAAAAAATTCTCGACCTATCCACACAATTGCCCAGAAAAAATAAAGTTTATGTGCAGTAACAAGTGCAATCAGTGTTGAATATAACAAAAATTTATCAGCAACATGATCAAGCAGAGCGCCAGTTGTGGTAACTTGATGATATTTGCGTGCTAAGTACCCATCAAAAAAATCAGTTAATCCAAACAAAAAAAACAATGTGGCTAAGCTGCAGTTAAGCCAAAAGATATTGTAAGGTAAAAGATATACAAGAAAAAAAGGCAACACCAGTGGTGCGCCAATCAATCGTATGTACGTTAAAATCATCGGTAGTGAAAGTTCTTTGTTAGACATTATTTTTTTCAGGGAGTTTTCTGGTAGCGGCGCAGGGATTTGAACCCCGGACCTACGGATTATGATTCCGCCGCTCTAACCAACTGAGCTACGCCGCCACTAAATTTACCAGATTTATCAAATATTGCCTTAGTATAGCACTAAATAGAAAGCTTTTGAATACTAAAGTTGTTCAAAATAAACTTAAAGAATGACCTTAAGAAAAAGAGCGTTGCGATTAATGTAGCAATAATTCCTAACATCAGAGTTACTGCAAAACCTTGTATTGGGCCAGATCCTAAGTTGTATAAAACCATACCACTGATGAACGTAGTAATATTACCATCCAAGATTACTGCCATTGCACCAGAAAATCCATTATCAACAGCGTTTTTAAGACCGCTTCCTTTTGCCAATTCTTCTTTAATACGTTCAAAAATAAGGATTGCAGCATCGATAGCCATACCAATGGTAAGCGTCATTCCGGCAATACCAGGTAATGTTAAAGTTGCACGTAGCCACGCAAGACCAACAAGTATAAAAATCAAATTATACAGTAGTGCTAAAGATGCGAGAAAACCACAGAATCTGTAATAATATAAGCTGAATATAAGGACAATTAAAAAGCCACCCAAGCAAGACATCAAACCACTTTTGATTGATGCAGCACCGAGTGAAGGTCCAATTTGTCGTTCTTCTTCAAAGGTTACTGGAGCAGCAAAAGATCCTGATTTAAGTAGATATGCCAATTTTTTTGCTTCAGCACCAGAAAATGTTCCGGTAATGCTGCCAGTACCGCGGATCGCAGATTCTACTTTTGGCGCAGAAATTACTTCATTATCAAGTACTATCGCAAGTTGGCGGCCAATATTTTTGCTCGTAAGTTCATAAAATTTATCAGCGCCTTCATCATTAAATGAAAATTGTACTACAGCTTCACCGCCAGTTCTTCCACCAATTGCGGGCTTAGCGTCGGCAAGCATGTTACCAGTTACTTTTGCATATCTTTGTACTACGTAATAAAGAGAGCGTCCGTTTTCGCGTTCACCTGGTAGAATTTGTAAATCATCAGGAAGATCACCATCATACTCAAGCAACAGTTCTCTTTCATTTGAACCGATTTTTTCAACAATCTTGAACTCAAGAAGAGCTGCGCGACCAATCATTTCTTTTGCTTCTTGAGGATCAGCAACATCGGGAAGTTCAACAATAATATTTTTTTCACCTTGCGGTACTATAAGAATTTCAGCAACGCTGAATTTATCAAGACGTGTATGTAACACAGCAATATTACGTGAAACAGCATCAGTTTTAATACGTTTTTCCGCTTGCTCAGAGAAGTGTAGTGTAATGGTGTTTTTATCAACTGATTGGACTAAATCTCGTTGATCAGTTTTTAAAATACGAGAGGCTTCTTGTGCTTGATTTTGATTTTCGAAAGTAAGGGTAATTTTTTCGTTAGCAATTGTTTTAGAAATGAGAGATAGTGAACGTTCACGTTTTAATTTTGAATCAATACTTTGAAGTTTACTGAGTAGTTCTGCTTCAATAGCTTTATCGGTTTGTACTTCGAGTGTTAAATAGGTACCGCCAACCAAATCTATGCCGAAACGCAATGATTTACGAAGTGGATACAGGAAATAGATACCAATGACACACAACAATAACCAGATCATTAATTCAGAACTTGCAAGGCGTCGAGCTATTAATTTCATCGAAAAAACTCCTTAAACCTATGTACTCTACTTTTTTTATGTAAATATTTTTTTTAATTATTTGGTATATATGCATTTTTTTAGGCGCTCATCCTGAACCTGTTGAAGGATCA